>NZ_PYCI01000125.1:0-19409 GCF_003015105.1 Chroococcidiopsis sp. CCALA 051
AAGAAGACGGGACAGGGGATAAGGGAGACAAGGGGGACAAGGGAGACAAGGGAGACAAGGGGGATAAGGGAGACAAGGGAGCAATTCAAAACCAACTACCAACTACCAACTACCAATTACCAATTACCAACTACCAATTACCAACTACCATCACTGCTGACTTCTGACTTAAAAACTTATGTCCGAGCGCAATTGGGAAACTCCGCTGACTAGCAATACTCTAGAACAGCGATATGAGATTATACAACAATTAGCAAAAAAAGCAGGCAGACGCACGTTATTGGCGCGTGATAGAAAAACTGAGGAGTTAGTTGTAGTCAAATTCCTGTCCTTCGCCAGTGATTTTGAGTGGGATGCACTGAAATTATTTGAACGAGAAGCCAAAATATTACAAGCAATTTCTCATCCTGCAATTCCTCGTTATTTAGATTATTACGAACTCGATTTCAATAACGGTAACAAGGGTTTTGCTTTAGTACAAAATTATATTTCTGGAAAATCTTTAGAAGACTATCTTAAATCTGGACGTAGCTTTGATGAAGTAGAAATTAAACAGCTAGCGAAAGCAGTACTAGAAATTTTAATTTATTTGCATGGCAGGCAACCGCCAGTCATTCACCGCGATATTAAACCGAGTAATATTTTACTGGGCGATCGCTCTGGTAACAGTATCGGACAAATCTATTTAGTTGATTTCGGTTCCGTGCAAACTTTAGCAGCAAAAGAAGGCGGAACGATGACAATTGTAGGAACTTATGGCTACATGCCACCAGAACAATTTGGCGATCGCACCGTTCCTGCTTCCGATCTTTACAGTTTGGGTACAACTTTAGTTTATCTGGTAACGGGGACGCATCCGGCAGATTTACCGCAAAAAGACGGACGAATACAATTTGAGTTATTGACAAATCTCAGTCTTGAATTTACCCAGTGGTTGCGGCGGATGATAGAGCCAAGTTTAGAACGTCGTTTTACTTCTGCCGAACATGCATTACAAGAATTAATTCAACCTCAGCTTGTAGATATAGTTCTTTCAACGACCCAACAACCTAGTGATAGTAAAGTCAAATTAACTAGAAAAGCAGATACCTTGGAAATTCTTCTTCCTGCTAAAGGTTGGAATTTTGGCGTAGGATTTACTACGGCTTTTACTACTTTTTATAACCTCATACTCGTTCCTGCAACAGGTATAGCTTTTTCCCCATACTGGAGAATTAGCCATCCTTTAATATGGTTAATTGTTGGAGGTCTGTGGTATGGGAATTATATTTTAATCTCGGGAGTTCTGAAGTATTTATTAAAGCGAGTTAGACTCAAAATCAGTTCTCAGGAAATCGAGCTTACTCATGAAATAATCGGCTGGAAGTATCGCCATATTTTCAATGCAAGTAAACAAGATGTGTCCGCATTAAAGTTAATTTATGGATATCACGGTAACCGCCGATACATGCATATTTGGATTGGTAAAAATAGGTATGAGTTGTGGGGTGATTCGATTCTAACCGAACCCGAAATGGAATGGTTGGCGCAAGAAGTTAGTAATTGTTTAGGGATAGAGATTTCTAGAGAACCTAATTTTTACATTCCCAAAGGCGATTAACTTTACAACAGTTTGCGATTGGCGAGCGATCGCTCATTTTTTTTGAAACAGTAGACATTGCTCAGATAGATGTATGTATTATTCGATATTTTCACCGAAACTAATGCTACAACAACTTTTCTGAGTCGAGCGATAGATGAAAGCGATCGCTTCAATAGATAGAGTGTATTGCTACGTAGTGTAATTTTAATATCTAGCCGATTCAAATCTAGCATACCTATATAGTTTACTAGTGTTTTTAATGGTTCTTCTGTATAGGAATAATCCCAGATGTTTTACCTAACAAAGACACGGATTTTGCAGTTCAGATGCACATAGAGCGAGCTAAATTTAGCCGTGTAGTTATAAAACATTTAAGTGATTTTTATGAGCAGTTTTTTGTTACTTCGATCGTTTGGTTGTTCTCGGTTAATTTAAAATATATCAATGTTAGTTTGCAAAAGAATATCGTTAATCAAGATATGTAAACTTATCTTTTTTGAATTGTATTGGCTGGTATTCTCAATTGCAGTCAGTCCAGTATTATTAAATACAACTACAAATCGATAGACGGAGTTGTGTTAGTACTGCGATATTCTGTATATTTGGAGGATATTGGTATGATCGAAAATTCCATAAAAGGTTTGAAAGTTCTGCAAGAAGAAGATGAGATTTGTTTGACTGGCGGTGCAGCCAGAGCTTATGGTTTTGCTGATGCTCGTGGTTTAGATCCGAAAGATGCTGACGCTAGAACGTCAGTGATAGTAGAAGCTATTGATGATGGAGTTTTTCGTTATGCTCGCTCTACCTCGATTGCTTCTATAGTCTTACAGTAGAGCGCTAGTGAAATTGCTCTAGCGTTGACGCTATATCGCTGAAAGCTGC
The DNA here is from genome assembly GCF_003015105.1 of Chroococcidiopsis sp. CCALA 051. Lineage (NCBI taxonomy): Bacteria > Bacillati > Cyanobacteriota > Cyanophyceae > Chroococcidiopsidales > Chroococcidiopsidaceae > Chroococcidiopsis > Chroococcidiopsis sp. CCALA 051. The sequence goes on from NZ_PYCI01000125.1 coordinate 2,465, forward strand.
CTGCGATCTAAGAGATTTGCTTTCAGCGATAAGATTTGCTTTCTGCAATTGTCTTCTAACAAATTGGTTGCAACAAAATGGAATTTCAGTTTGCAGCTAAGTTTTTTGTTCGTGTATATCCAAAAAGTGAGATTGAGTTGACTAAGATAGTTATTCGCTACAAGGTTATCTCAGTCATTCAAGCTAACTTTCTAAATGTACATCAACGTTCTTAACTATTAAAGCTATTACCGATACTTTCAGTAGTAATAGCTAACAGGATCGATCGGGAGTTCGTCTAAATTTATGGTGTTGCCATCTCACATTTACCCAGAAGCACAAAATCTTCCCAAGCAGACAGAAATTGCTAAGGTTTGTGTTTATGGTCTTAGCATCTTATCAGCAGCAACATTCCTATTCTTGCCTCTGTTTAATTTATTGCATCCTAGTCCTTGGCAACGTTGGATGGGTGTAGTACACGGTTCAGCCGCCATACTGGCAACAGTAGTTGCTGTTTATACAGGACATTTAGCTTTCCCATTGCTTCGAGGTGCAAGCAAGATTTTACCGCAACTGCGAACATTAACATTTTGGACAACAGTACTAGCCTTACTGTCTATTGTTTCAGGTAACTGGGCTTATATGAGATACCGCGCGCCTATAGGTGGTGCGCGTGCTTGGTTGCAATCAAACTCTCCATTAGTTCATAACGTGTTCATGGAATATCACGAATTTACCGTACTGTTTACAGTGCCACTAGGAACAGCCTGTGCGTGGATTCTTTGGCGATATGGAGACTCTATAGTTGATAAGAAAAATGTTCCTGTTCTGGCAGCCACCTCAATTGCGTTGATGGCAATTATGTTTTTTGCTTTGGGTGGTTTAGTCACTGGTATTGGTATTGCCAAAATCCATAGCTTGTGATCGTTGAATAACTGGAAAAACTTACAAATGAAGCAAAACTCGCCCCAAAAAACTCAAAATTTGATTGACGAGGATAGAACAGTCGATTTGCCAATTTACAGTCAAATTTGGCATTGGCTCAAGCATTTTCCATCAGGATTAGCTGTTGGTTCTAAAAATCCACCTCATAGTTCTGCTTCAGCAGCCGCTGCCTTAATTAGTGCTAGTTTTGCTTGCTTCTATATGATGGTCAACCAACATTTAACTGTACTTTTTAAATCGTGGGATGAGTTTGTTTGGATGCTTGGCAGTTGGATACCAGGTAGCCACAATGCTAACAAGCTGTTTGGTGAAATTGGTCCATATTCTGGTAAAGAGACATTATTGTTGTTTGGTTGGCTATGCAGTTGGTTTTGGCTGCATAATTTGTGGAAGCGCAAAAACATTCATTTCTCATTCATGTTTTTTTGGATGGCTTTTTTCTTGGTAGCCGCAACTTTGATGAATTGGCATCCGTTATTCCCTTACATGCCATTGATGCCAACAAAATAGCTCTGGTTCACGACAAATTTTTGCAGTATCTTGACAAAGCTGATGATTACTCAACAAGAAAATCGCTCGAATCAAACTCGCTTGCATCAAATACAAGTAAGACAGATGCATAAAGCTGTATTTGGCTTAGTCGGTATTTGGCTAACTTTTACAACTACCTTTCTAATTGCCGGTTGGCGAGTTAGCCAAAGTGGAAGGTACAGTAATTTTTATCTCAATTCTTGGACAATTGAAAGTCAAGAACTACCAACCGTTCGTTCTCAACAGGATAAATAATGAATTTTTTGCTTCGTACCAATTTATCTAGGGACAATCCCGCTAGCGCTAAATTGTTTGAGCATACGGCAAATCTTTCCGCGTTAGCGAAAGTCTGTACTGTTGTTGACACGAAAATTGAGAGGTAAACAATGACTCATTTAGCAATTGATTCGGAATTATTGACAGACATTGCAGAAGATAGCGAAGCCAGTCTTTGTGGCGGGGTTTCTACAGGAATCAGCATTTCTGCCTTTGCGGACGGTACGAACTTTGCTTATTCTAGAACAGGCGCTTTCAGCTTTGCTGTAAAATTACCAGATAGTCGTAGAGTGTCAATTTCCTTGGGGGGTGGTCTTAGTATAGGCATAGACAATCCCTCAGACTGAATAGATTCATACTTGAGCAAGTAGTTCGTCACAATTTTGGCGATCGCCACACTAGATTCGATCCCCCCTGGCTCCCCTAATTCAGGAGATGAGGGGGATTTTCTGTGGTATATTTCGATCAAAATTTCCAAGTTAGTTGCAGTCCGACAACATCAACATCACTTTCAATGCTTCCTCTCAAATTACCGCTAGTACTGCTAGATAAATCGATCTGACTATCATCAACAAATAAGTGAGCGTAACCGACATCAAAACTAATAGCATCAGAAGCTTTGAAACTAGCACCGATCGCTAACCAAGTACGATTATTATCGGGAATTCTAGGCGATCTATAAGTACTATCTACCGGACTCGGATCGTATGCAACACCAGCACGTAATTCCCAAACTGGACTTAATGTATAGTTAATTCCTAAAGAATAGCGCACTGTATCGTGCCAATTTTCCGGCTGCACGTTATCCGGTTCCGCTGGGTTGTCAAATGTGACGCGCAACTCTTCAAACCGACTCCAATTCGTCCAAGTTACGTCACCTGTAAGTGCAACGCGAGAACTAATTTGATGATAGGCATTGAGAGATAAAGTATCGGGTAGATTCAATTCAGCGTCGATACTACCATCTTGAAATCGTCCAGTCGCGGTTAAAGCTGACACCGCAGCAGGAACGTTAAAATCAGCCTCCCCTGCTAAATCGTGGGTAATTGCCGAACGATAAGCCAAGCCGAGGCGCGTTTTCCGATTGGGTTCGTAGAGTAACCCCAAGTTATAACCCCAACTCCAATCATCGCCTTCTAATTCGACAGAACCATCAGTTGCTTGAGGCGCGGTACGCAATCTCGTAGCACCAATCAAACCAAAATCGATCGCGTTTGATAGTTTTGCCTCAGCATATTGTAAATTGATGCCAGCACCTAAAGAAAGGTTGTCTGTCAGTTTTGCCGCAACAGTAGGATTAATATTAATTGTGACGAGTTCTGAATTAATCGCGTAGTAGCGCCCAACCCAGTTGCGATCGTACCTCGTCTTCAGACCAAAAGGCGAATTTACTCCTAAACCTAGCTTGACGCGATCGCTGGCATTCCAGACAGCGTAGAAGTTAGGGACAAAAATATCCACGCCGCCGTCTCCGCCATCTCCACCTGTTAAAGGTGCGCCAGTGACAACGACCGAACCTCGATCTTGAAACAGAGCTGTAGGAGATATATAGTATCCTGCCGCGATCGCCGAATTATTTGACAGACGAGTTAATCCAGCAGGGTTGAAAAAGATCGTACTGGCATCATCCGCCGCTGCACTATTAGAAAAAGCACTGCCTAAACCGCGCACGCTTTGTTCGAGAATTGCAAAACCTGATGCTACAGCAGTACTAGTCGTGCCAAAAAATTCTAACGCCAAAAACAGCGGCAACAGCGCTGCAATTGATTGCAACGTTCTCCTCACTCTGACTCCTCGTTCTGATATTTGAATAAAGCAAAAGCAAATATATACCTTCGAGCAGTCACGCTTATAGTTGTGAAGCTAAATGAACAAATAATTATTAGATCGTTACATTTCAGTCGGGTTTCAGTGCCAATATAGAAAATAGAACTGGCAGCCAACAACAAAAAGTAGCAAGGGAGCAGGGAAAGACACAAGATCTAGAAATAGCTGAATAGTCGATCGCCTTTACGTTGCGAGATGTATTTTCCTACGACTTTCCCCTACAGTACTGATAACAAATGCTACCTCTTGATGTACTGCAAGAATTCGTCCTTAAGGCGCATTAAAAACTATGATGAAGTAAGTTAGTCTGGCAGAGCTACATCATATTTTGTAACTTACTATTCCGTCAGCGTCTGCTTTTACTTTCACAGTAGAGTTAAGTTGGATTTTCTACAGGTGAGGGTGTAAGGTAAAACAAACGATCTGGCAACAATATGGCTTATCTGAGTGTAACTACTTAGAATAGTACGACCTTTATAGATAAAAGTTTTTCTAATGTTGAAATTTAGAATATTTAACTCAAAATTTGAATAATTCTAGGGGAGCGAGCGGTTAATGTTGTCTTTGCACTCTCAGACTCAACTACACTGATGGAGTAAAAAATTACAATGAGGATTCGACTGGAGCGAAAGTTAAGTTCATGCCCCCATCACCTATGTTGTACTGTCTGCGATCGCATGTTTGAATCAGGTAGAGTCCGCACGCTCCTACACAATGACGAAGGATTCATCCAAGGTGACATTTGCCCAGAGTGCATGAGGCTATCGGTCGAAACCATTCAACATAAAATTAGAGAGCGGGCAATGCTGCTACTGGAAGAAACAGACGACAGTAGCAATACGACTTTCTCACCTCAAGCACGGGCAATGGAATTGCTAGACTGCTCTACCGAAAACGTCAAATATCCCCAGTTTTATGATTGGTGGTTGGTACAGCTAGAGATCTTCTCGCGTAAATCCTCAGATGCCAGAAATGTTACAGGTATAGAAAATTGGGAATACAAAGGGCGATCGCGTAAGGCGCAAGATCGCAGTTGGCGAGAGCGATTGCGGACGTTTTTTGAAAAAGATGAATCGGAAAAATAGGGGCGATCGCGTCGCGGAATTTCCTAGTTTTTCAAGCTGAGTTTTTAGAACTTACGCCACAGCTTGTTTATCCACTGCCAAAATTTCAGAAAAACTTCTTCAAACCACAACATGGCGCGATCGAGCCATGCCAAGATTTGCTCTAGTGGATGTTTAACATAACCCATTAAGGTTGCAGGGGTTTCAATCCAGTCTGGTGTTGACTGCACGGATGAATTTTGAGTCTCTGACGTAGAAATATTGCTCGGCTCAGCTTTATGCAGCGATTGTTTGCCTTTGCTAGTTATACGAATTTCAGCGCTTTTTGCTCTGGTTTCGATCCCCCCAACCCCCCTTGAGAAGGGGGGCGAGATTTTCTCGCGAGAGCCGCTCTCCCCAACTCCTCTTCTTAAGAGAGGTGATATTCTCTTGCTTGCACGGTTTTGCAACCTTGAAATTTCAGGAGTAGACTGCTGCCCCCCTTTATAACGGGGGTTGGGGGGATCGTTCGCCTGCCCCCCTTTATAAGGGGGATTGGGGGGATCGCTTGCCCGAATTTGTTGTTTAGCTATACCTTTAGGCGCTCTAATTTTGGAGAGAAATTGACGCAACCTTCCACGTTCTTGAGGGAAAGTATAGTCAATACTAGGATTAGCGGGGAGAGCAAAATTAGGCATGGTGCGATCGCCTGTCGTTTCTGGCGTAATCGATCCGAAGAGATCGCTAGCCGTCAGCCAGGGATCTTCTAGATCTTCCTCGGCTGAACCTTCACTAGCAGGAAGTTTGGCAGTTGGGCGACGAGCGGGAAATTTAGGATTTACGGGGATCGATCTACCTGTGAGATGAGGCGCAACTCCCTTACGAGTCGTATCAGGTGTTAGGGGGGGTGTAGTCGCGCGATCGTCCGTCCCAAAAAAGTAATCGATCGCCGCCCAAATCAGAGATAGAATTCCTGTCGCGTGAGTTTTGCTGCTTGCCTCACGCACGGCGGCTGTAGAGCGCTCTGAACCAGCAAGATCGGTACTTTGAGAGAAAATGCTTTGATAGAAGGCGATCGCAGCTGACTTAACTCGGACGAGATGATGAGATTCTACCTCAGCCACAGTATGGTCTAGAGAAGTCAGCCACGGGGGAGTTGTAGGGGCGCACAGCTGTGCGCCCGTACTGGAGTCGGGAGGAGCCAGTCGCTTGCTCATTTTCCCCCGCTCTTGCGAACTGGCGTTCGGGAGTTGAGATTGATGCCCAATTTTTTGACGGTATTGCCAGTACTGAGCTATGGCAGTCATTATTTGGTCTTGTAACGCCACTTGCTGCTGAGGCTCGATAACATCCAGAGTTTGATTTTGTGCTGTCACTAATACCAAATTTCGGCTATCTAGCTGTGAAGCAATTCCTTGGATGGGGTAATTGGTAATTGGTAATTGGTAGTTGTTGGTTGACAGTTGACAGTAGACGCTGGCGCTACACTGCGTGAAAACAGGTGAGTGTTGTTTTTTCTCCCTCAGTTCCCTCAGTTCCCTCAGCTCCCCCAGCTCTCTTCTCCCTGCTCCCGTCACATACAGCAAAACTTGCCGAATCGGAGTATCAACCGTTGGCGATTCCTCTTGAATCACTGCGTCATCAGATGGTAACTGACGCAGGGTGGCTTCAACTGCTTGATGTACTTGATTTGCCGTCGATCGCCTGGACTGTAACAGTAGAAATATGGGATACATTCCTACAGCTGCAACCCAACTGGCAGTAGATTGGAGATTGCGCCAAGCGCGATCGCACTGCTGGTTAAAGCGGCGCGATTGCTTGTGAACGAATCGAAACAGTCTGCTTTGATAGCGAGCGGAGGAAGCAGGAGTCATAGACTAAGTGCGGACGAGGAATTATAAATTATGAAACGAACGATCTAAAAAATGAATGAGTATTTTATCCTTGAGGCGGCTAACATTCATGTCGGCAGATATGCACCGATCTTATCGAGAAACAGATCCTTTTATAACGTTTGTTGCTAACTGAAATCTTAAAATAGATCGATTCTTATCACTTCTCAACCGTGCTTTTATCTTTATAATTTAGTGTTTTGATATTTTCGCGTCCTCATAACTGGGCTAGATCTATGACATCTTTTGCACCACACTCCAATTTAGAGGTAATTGCACAAGCGATCGCCCAGTTACGCCACTGTACTCAAGTCGATCTGCAAATGAATTGGTTGGGGTGGCTGGAGCCAAAATCGGAGAAGTCTGTAGGGGCGCACAGTTGTGCGCCCCTACCAACCCTTTGCTCCCTCAACAACAGAGGACATATTGCCTGGGAAAAAGGGAAAAAAGTTTTGTGGTTGCAGCAAAAGTTGGTAGTTCCACCACAATTACAGGGCTATCCTCTGGCTGGCTTATCGTTACGACTGGCTTTAACTTGGTGGGCGGAATTAGCTCAAATTTATGTCAATGACGCATTGGTACAAGAGGGAGATTTATTCGATTGCTCGACGAGAATACTCCTCAGTTCTGGCGTGAGTCCTGGGGAAGAATTTTCTGTGAGTTTACGGCTGGTAAGTCCAAATCACGACGATGGAGCCTTGGTACGATCGCTATGCTTATATGAATCAAACGATCCAGCAGATCCAGAGCCAGGTTTTGTGGCAGATGAATTAACCATTCTCCAGAAGCATTTAGAAACCTTTGAGCCAGCACAATTATCCACGCTTGCAGATGCGATCGCTCAAATCGATTGGTCGAGTTTATCAGATAAAGACAAGTTTGGGCGATCGCTCCATGCTTTACGCCAAAATCTCCAATCCAAAATCTACGTTGCGCTGGAACCGCATCAAAGGTGTAACCCAAAATCTAAAATCTTTCTCCTCGGACACGCTCACTTAGATTTAGCATGGTTGTGGGCTGTCAGCGAAACTTGGGAAGCGGCTCAGCGTACCTTTACTTCCGTTCTTAACCTGCAACAAGCTTTTCCCGAACTCACTTTTTGCCATTCTACTCCCGCTCTTTACGCCTGGATCGAACAATACCGTCCCGATTTATTTACCGCAATTCAGCAACAAGTCAAAACTGGACGTTGGGAAATTGTCGGCGGTTTATGGGTAGAGCCAGAACTCAACACCGTCAGTGGAGAATCAATTGTCAGGCAGCTCTTGTACGGACAAAGATACGTGCAAGCAAAATTTGGTCAAATTTCTTCTGTTGCTTGGTTGCCAGATAGTTTCGGCTTCTGCGCGACTCTACCGCAATTTCTGAGTTTAGGAGGAATGGAATATTTCGTCACCCAGAAATTACGCTGGAATGACACGACGCAATTTCCCCATGAAATTTTCTGGTGGCGATCGCCTGACGGTACGGATATACTGAGCCTCATGTCTGCGCCCATCGGTGAAGGCATCGATCCGGTCAAAATGGCAGCTTATGCTTGCGACTGGGAAGCCAAAACTCAATTACCGCAATTTCTCTGGCTACCTGGTGTCGGCGATCATGGTGGTGGTCCCACCCGCGATATGCTTGAAGTCGCGCGACGCTGGCAACAATCGCCCTTTTTTCCCGATTTAGAATTTACCACCGCTGAGAAGTATTTGCGGGGAATTCCGCATGTAGAGACGTTACATGTAACGTCTCTACATTTGCCCATATGGAACGATGAGCTTTATTTAGAATTTCATCGCGGCTGTTATACGTCTCATGCCGATCAAAAACGATTCAATCGTCGTTGCGAAGACTTGTTATATCAAGCAGAATTATTCGCAACTTTGGCAATGCTGACTGCTGAGACAGCCTATCCCAAAACAGAAATTGAAGAGGCTTGGAAAAAAGTCTTATTTAATCAATTTCACGATATTTTACCTGGTTCTGCTATTCCTGAAGTTTATGTTGATGCTAACCAAGACTGGCGAGAAGCAGAGCAAACGGCAACAGCTATTTTAAACCAATCTTTGCAAGCGATCGCCGCTCAAATCGATCTCCCTCCATCTCCCCATCCTGAAGCACAGCCAATTGTCGTTTTTAACTCCCTCAATTGGGTGCGATCGCAAGTTGTCGAACTTACAGTTCCAAATCTACAAGATACTAACTGGCAAATCTGTACTTCAACGGGAGAAAGCGTCCAATCTTACATTAGCGTTGCTGAATTTACGGGCGATCGACAATCATCTACCGGACTTATTTCTTTTCTCGCCACAGATATTCCTTCGGTTGGTTATCGCCTTTATTGGTTATGTCGTCGCACAAATTTCATTGCATTGAGTTCTCAGGTCGCAAGTTCTACCGAATATGTTATTGAAAATGAGTATTTGCGCGTTACTGTAGATTCTCATACGGGAGATTTATCTAGCGTTTTTGACAAAATCAATCGATGGGAAGTCCTCAGTGGTGCAGGCAATCAACTGCAAGCTTTCCAAGATAGCGGACAATATTGGGATGCATGGAACATCGATCCTAATTATGCTCAACACCCCTTACCATCTGCTGAACTCATCAGTATTAACCAACATGGCGATCGCGATTTCCTACAAAGTTGCGTCAGTGTAGCTCGAAAAATCGGTCAGTCAGTTTTTAGCCAAGATTACATTTTAGAACCGGGTTCTCCCGTCCTCAAAATTAAAACTAGCGTTGACTGGCAAGAACGTCATGTAATGGTAAAAGCTGCTTTTCCCCTGAATGTATCAGCAGACTATGCTACTTATGAAATTCCCTGCGGTGCGATCGCCAGACCGACGCAACCCCAAACTCCCGCAGAAAAGGCAAAATGGGAAGTACCAGCTTTACGTTGGGCTGACATAAGTACGAGCGATCGTGGTGTCAGCTTGCTAAATGATTGTAAATATGGCTACGATTGCCAACCGGATCGACTTCGTTTAACATTACTGCGTAGTCCTGTATGGCCCGATCCCGAAGCAGACACGGGCTTACATGAATTTACCTACGCACTTTATCCTCACGCTGGTACGTGGCAACAAGCACAGACAGTTAGGCGTGGTTACGAACTGAATATACCGTTGCAAGTTTTACTATTGCCTGCTGCGACTGCTACATCAGGAAAGATCTCAGCTACTACAAGCTTTTTAACAATATCAGCCGATAACTTAATTTTGATGGCGTTCAAGCCTTCAGAAGACGAGCCGCAAGAGTTAATTTTGCGGTGTTATGAATGCCACGGCGATCCAGCTCAATTAGACCTACAGAACACCTTAAATTTAAGCGTAGCCGACAATCTCGATCTTTTAGAAAGACCTATAGCTACTAATCCAGCCGACCGAATAGCCAAGACTATTTTACCGTGGAAGATCGTCACCTTAAAGCTCAAGATTAGATGAAACGGAGCAACTGCGATCTCTGGCGATCGCAGTGGGCATCCTGCTTACTCTTCTGGAGAATATAGAGACTGCCTGCTGCCCACCAATAATACAAAAGTATAACTATCTTTAATCTTCGTGTTCTTCAAACGGATCTCTTAACTCTTTTGCTGGAGGACCGAAGGAGGTATACACTGTCCAGCCAGTAATGGCAATCAATACGGCAGCCAAGGAAATGCTAAGAACTGTTGCGGGTTCCATCATAGCGATAGATTATGAGTACTCTTCCTATACAATATTACAGAACGTTAAAAAATGCTTTCGCAATTCATCATAGGTGAGTCATGGCACAACGGACTTGGTTGGGAGAAATCCTCAGACCCTTGAATTCAGAGTATGGTAAAGTTGCTCCTGGTTGGGGGACGACTCCCGTAATGGCGATTTTCATACTATTATTTTTCGTCTTTCTCTTGATCATCCTGCAAATTTATAACCAATCATTGCTGATTGAAAGACCTGATATTGCCCCTAATTGGACCGGTTTAGGTGGTTAATCGTTAGAAAACTGAGAGTTATTAACAATACTTATAACTTGCATTCCACCCAGAATCGATCTGGGTTTTTTTTTGAGATATAAGGAATAAAGTACAGACGTGACAACTTTGTAGAGACTTTACATGTAACGTCTCTACACTGACAACCAATCGCTACTCAATAGTTACTGTTCGCAGCCTATACTAAGACTGGGGGAACAGACATTGCAGGAGGGTTGTTTATGAATGTCTTCGGTATTGGACTGCCAGAAATGGCTTTAATTTTTGTAGTTGCATTGCTGATCTTTGGACCCAAAAAGCTGCCAGAGATTGGTCGGAGCTTGGGGAAGGCTATTCGCAGTTTCCAAGATGCCTCTAGCGAGTTCCAGTCAGAGTTTAAGCGCGAAGCGGAACAGATAGAACAGGCGATGCAGACAACTGCCGAACTAGAACCAAAGCAAATTCCGCCAGCAGCAACCGAAGAAACCGTTTCTACCAATACGACAACTTCTTCAACGCAGCAAAGCTAGATCAATAAAAGCTAGATCGATAGGTGTAATGACAGAAGCGATCGCGTCTAATTCAACTTCCAATCAAGTTCTCATTGTGCCGCAACTCATTGTTGGTCTGGGAAACCCAGAGCCTAAATACGACCAAACCCGCCACAATATTGGTTTTGCTGCTGTTGATGCGATCGCTCGTGCTTGGCAAATTCCACTGGCAGACAATCGCAAATTTCAGGGCATATTTGGTGAAGGTAGGAGTAATGCAGGTAAAATCCGCTTACTCAAACCCCTAACATATATGAATAACTCCGGTCAGGCAATTCGCGCCGTCACAGATTGGTATAAGCTACCACCAGAATCGGTACTGGCAATTTACGACGATATGGATCTCCCCTTGGGAAAAATTCGCCTGCGCTTATCTGGTTCGGCTGGCGGACACAATGGAATGAAAAGTGCGATCGCTCACTTAGGGACGCAAAACTTTCCCCGCCTACGAATCGGTATCGGTAGACCTCAAGGCAACAATACCAAGGAAGATGCATCGACTATATCTTACGTGCTGGGACGCTTTTCCTCAGATCAAACCCCATTAGTAGCTGAAGTTTTGCAAATGGCGTTAGAAGCTGTAGAACTAAGCTTGAAACAAGGAGTAGCGCAAGCAATGAACCGCTACAACAACCGCAATATCTTATTAGACGCGAAGGATACAAAACAGGCTGTAGGTAACTAGCGATCGCCTATTTTGTATCCTTATCTCACTTTTTATCTGATACGATGACTTACTTCCTTCAATTCAGTTAAGCAGCATCACCAATTGAGAATATATTAAATTTAAATTTCCGATCTATCTATCTCATCCGTCGCTTGCGTCGAGCTGCAACAGCTTTGCGTTTGCGTTTCTCTTGGGGTGTTTCAAAATGACGATGATATTTTACATCTGCCAAAATTCCTGCTTTGGATACTTGGCGCTTGAACCGCCGTAATGCCGAATCAATTCCTTCATTTTCTCCGAGAAGCACTTGGGTCATTCTATCTCTTTCCTCAAAATCATCAATTCAATTGTAGTCTTCCCTAAAGTTCGTTTGTTCGGTGACTACATACCATAAATAGTGCTGAAAACAAGTTTAACATTATCGTTGTTGCCTTAACTAGGGATAACCAATGCTGGAAGAGAGCTGAGGGGGATAAAGGGGACAAGGGGGAACTCGCTCTTCCCCACGACCGAAGGGAGTGGGGATTAGGGGGCGAAGGGAGACAAGGGGGAGAATTCTGGTTCCACCAGCCACTAGTCACTAGTCACTGATAACTGATAGCTGACAACTGACATTTTGGGCAACATAAATACAGTTGCTCTCTTGTCCTATTGATGCTCGATCTCATTGCTGCTGCTTTTGAACGCCAAGATTATGACACCGCAGCCCAGTTATTACAGCAGCTGCGACATAGTTCTCCCACAGACCCTTGGGTACAATTCTACTCGGGTAGATTAGATGAAATATCTGGCAAATTAGATACAGCAGCAGAGATTTATCGGCAACTGTTACTGAGTTCGGTTCACGTTCACGCTAGGATTATGGCGCAAGCGCGTCAAGGTATAACCCGCATCGAATCACTGCTCAAGGCACAACGCCAGCAGGCGATCGCCCAAGCTATTGCCGATGCTGATAACATGCAAAAAGGCGTGTTGGTATTAGAACCGATTGCTAGCGATCGCAAGTCTGAAGCCGCCCGCAGATTATCCCAAATCATGCAGATTGACCCTTATACAGCTCGACTTCAGCTACCAAGTCGCGGTTGGCGGCTGTATCGTACAGGTGCAATTGGCGAATTACAATTTTTCGGTCAACAACTTTTAGCTGCTGACATTCCTTGTTTTTGAGCAACTTTGGCAGAAATCGAACAAATCCAAGTTTTTCAAGCGCGATATTTTGAAGTCGCTCCAGCAGCCAGTGTTGTTTGTCAAAATGAAGTAGATGAGCTGAGTTTTCTGAGCTTTCAATGGTCGGAAGTGACTCATAAAGTGATGGGGTTATTACCCCTTTTCGAGCAAGTTGTAGACATAAATGTACGTGGCAAGCTACAACGCAAAACTCAGACTCAAGACTACGCGCAATTTTGCGATTTACACTTAAGCGATCGCGGTTATATCGTGCGACTATGCGATCGCGATTATATGTTCCACAACGGCATTTCTTTTTCCGAGCAGCAAACGCACAATCAAACAACCGTCAGAATTAACTGGAATCATTTACAGAATTTTCTCGACCAAAAACTCGAACGCGCTGCATCCTGGTCGGATTTTACCATTTTTGCAAATACAGCTTTGGATTGGAGCGATTTGCTCGCTCCAATGCCATCTCACATCCATCTGTTCCGCCGCGATCCCTCCAACTGGGATGCAGCATTCCATCTCTACAGTGGATTAGTTTTTCTTAAAAGGAAGGAAAAATTAATGTAGAGAGGCGATCGCCACACCCTACATTTTCTACTTCAATCTAACCAGGAGTCTTAACCTGGCGTGCCATATCCAAGAAAGAATTCATATTTGCTCCTGGGCGACGACGGCTGTTAGAAGCAGACGGCATCAGGTAGTTGGGCGCAAATGTAGAAGCAGCCTTACCATTGCTATCAGCAACAGCTTTCACTGGTTTGGTTGGCTTAACAGCCTGAGCTTTGACTCCCTCAGCAGTTTGCACCAATTCTACTTCTACTTTAGGGGGTTGTTTTTTGGTAGGAGCCTCAGCTTTTACCGTTTCTGCTTTGGTTGGTGCAACCGCATCAGCAGTTTTTACCTTCTCTGTTTTAGCTGGCTCTGCTTTAGCTGGCTCTGCTTTAGCGTTAGACTCAGATTCTTTGGTTGTTACAGTGGTGACGAGTTCTGACGCTTTTGCTTTAACTTCGTTGGTTGCTGAAGCAATTGATTTAGCAGCAGCTTTTAGTTCTTTGGGGACTTCTGTTTCTTCTAATTCCAGAAAATAACCATTACCCTTGCGAGGCTTATTGGGTTTACCTTCCAAGGATTTCTTGCTACTGAAAAAACCTATAAAGAAGGACACTATCCCACTCAGTATTTTTTTGATCGAACCAAACATTTGCAATACTCCTGGCTTCTGACGATGAGATTGACGGCAACTTATGAAAAACTCAACTAGGCTGCGATCGCAACACAAGATCGATCGCGCTGCCCCCTGCGATCTGACAGCACTTGTTTCCTTTGATACTATTTCGCTTGCAGTTGAAATTGCTTCACTAGGCTAAATATCCCTAGATACTTCTTGCAGGTCACTCAAATTTGGATCTAATTAGGATTAATTATGAAATTTTTTGGGAATTTTATGCAAGATTACTATTTATTTCTTAACATTTATTTACTCTAAACTACTCAAGTATTATTGCTTAGTCCATTAGGAGTAGATAAACGCAGCAATTGTTAATAAAAATATACATATTTTTAAGAAAGCAACGGTTGATAATGAGTGGCTGGTGGCTGGTGACTAGTGGTTAGAAACGATTCTAGCCACCAGCCACTAGTCACTGATAACTGTCCCTCATCTTTGCCACTGCTGTAATATGTACTCATAAAATATCTCGCGATCGACTCGCTCCATGACTTGAACTTTGCGCCCGCCAGGTTGAATTTTGGTGCGACCTTGGCTTGCGCCTGTAGTGATAATTGTGGTTTCCCATTCTCGCAGTTGATAAAACTCTGGATGAGCTAGATATGCTGTGGCTAACACATCCCAAAAATAATAATCTTGAGGAATGACCAAGGCATAACACTGTCCTACCAAGTCTGAAAGGTGATAATGACGCTGTTTGCCCATTTGCCGCACGATCGCGGCTGTGACTGGAACATTATTTGTTAAATCCAGAGGACACATCACAATCGGAATCTGTGTCTGCCAAACGCGATCGACAGCCATTGCATCCCAGTAAGCATTCCATTCCGCCGAACCATCCTGTCCTGGTTCGATGCTTTTTTCCACATTACCAGGGACATTTAGCGCCCCACCCATCCAAACCAAGCGTTGAATCTTAGCTTCGATTTCTGGAGCCGTATCTAAAGCAACTGCAATAGTGGTCAGGGGACCAGTTACCATCAAGGTCACGGGTTCTGGCGCATTCAGCAACGTATGGATGGTAAACTCCTGACCTGTTTGCTCAACCAAGGGCGTGCAAATGGTATCTTGCTGGTTGAGAATGGGCAGGCAATCGACAATGAGAGAATCGCGGCGATAGAGACGGGGGAAAGGATTAATCCCGCGCACGGTACTAGCTGCAACCGGAACGCGATCGCATCCCATGAAATCGAGAATTTTACGGGTAGCACTGACGGCGGCGTGGGCGTAACAATCAGCTGGAGTGACAACAACGCCCAGACATTCAACTCGTTCCATCGTCATCAGTAGCATAGTTGCTAGATAATCATCTACACCACCGTCACAATCCATAAGTACGAGTTGTTTAGACATAAATAGGAGAATTATTCATGGATGAATTTATGGCAGAAGCGATCGCTCAAGCACAACAAGGGTTAGCAGAAGGAGGTATTCCCATCGGTTCGGTACTAGTCAAAGATGGCAAAATTGTCGGTCAGGGACACAATAAGCGAGTTCAAGACGGCGATCCTGTGACCCATGCAGAAATCGATTGCCTCCGCAACGCAGGTAGAATCGGTAACTATAAAGGTACAACTCTTTATTCCACATTGATGCCTTGTTATCTCTGTGCTGGTGCTGTGGTGCAGTTTGGGATTAAAAAAGTGATTGCGGCTGAATCTGCCAACTTTGCTGGAGCCAAAGACTTTATGGAGGCACATGGCGTAGAAGTTATCGATTTAAATATGTATGAGTGCAAGCGAATGATGGGAGATTTTATTGAAAAAAATCCTTCTCTTTGGAATGAGGATATTGGTGAATAGGTTACGGCATAGCGCGTCAGACTCTACTCGATCGCAAAAAATAAGAGCGCCACATCGTGCGCTCTCATTTAATTTATGTAATTTGATTCAAGCAACTTGCGAGTGTATTTCCTCTTCACTCGGTATCCAGTTAGCTGATAAGTCTTCAACGACACCTGTTTGTCCTAATTCCCTATCTCTCACGACTCTGACTATTAAGGTTGGCTGATAAACTCCATCAATAATCTGGTGTCCGTAACCGATGACATTACCAGATTGTCCGCTAGCGTGATGAATAACGCGATCGCCGACTTGAAACATGGCTCACTCTCCTTATTTGAGGATATGGTTGTCTGCTGTTTCTTGTCTCGAACCTGGATCGTTAAATTGATTAAGTTGTGATTCTCCTTCTATATAATTTGCCGTGGATTATATGTTGAGGTCAACTTCGATTTATGGGTTGTTTGCCAAAATATGTTTTTCTTACTGACGAACACCTGACCTACGATTGACTCGAACGAACTGCCCAGACAACACTCAATCAATTCAGAGAACGTAATTTCGATTGGCAGCTATTAATATTGACTTTACTCTTACTTAATTCCAACGTCACAATATCAGACGAAATTTGACGGGTCAACAAGCTGAAAATATTTTGTAATCAGTACTACGAGTTCTTTGATAACTCAGTAGTATTTAAGTATTTCTTTAGTTCTGCTTTAACTTTTATGTACTCAGCCTCAAGCTCAGAGACAATTTCTCTACTCTTTGGGAATTCAATTGTGCCATTACGTCCGATGATTTCTAATTGCTTTGATAGCTGACTGAAATGCATTGCGCCCAAAGTAGCGCTACTAGATTTGAGAGTATGGGCTGCTCGTTGTAATTCTATAGCATTTACAGATGCGATCGCGATTTGCATTGTTTGAATTAATTTCGGTGCATCTTCTAAATAAGCATCAACTACCACTGCGATCGTTGCTGCTCCACCTTCCCCCGCCATCTCCTCTAATGCTTGCAAAGCTCTAGGATCGATTGCAGGAGAGGGTAAAGGTAGTGCGTGGTGCGCGTCGCTAGGGTGTAGGGTGTGGGGTGTGGGG
>NZ_PYCI01000013.1:0-75522 GCF_003015105.1 Chroococcidiopsis sp. CCALA 051
AAAAAAATTAGTCAAATTTAAAGGGAATATTTTGAGAAAAAACAAAAATTTTATAAATAATCTATTTGCAAAAAACTAATAAAAACTGACAAAGGCAAAGTCAATCAATTGTCAGGCAGAGATTGTTTCAATTCAAAAACTTAACTTTAAATCGTCAATTTAAATTTGACATAAAGCTAAGGTTACAGCCCGTAGTTTTTATGAAATGCAGGCATTGCAGTTAATAAAAATGCAATTAAAAAATTGATTTTGACTTAGAAATATAGATTTACTTAATCAAACTAAATAAACAAAAATTTAGTCAATTGTTTTTTGTGTTAGAGAAGCAAACGAACTTGCTTGACAATCGGTATTTTAAAACTTCACCCGTTTTCTTTAAAAAGCAAAATATGAATTCAAATAGAGTTCATTCCAAACTAAAAGTTGAGAGTAATTCAATGAGAATGAGGATAATGTCCAAAAAAACCGATCGCCAGAACAAACATCAGAAAAAATGTTTGTATCATTCAGCCTTATTTTTAAGTAGATCTCTACTTCTAAGTACGCTTTTTCTGCTTGTAGTAGGAATACGTCAGTCCCATGCAAGTATAATTGACTCATTGACTGAAATTTCACGATCTATAAATAGGAATTGTTCCAGAATAGAACCTTCGTACGACATAACAAGAGCTGGACAAACAGCTTTCAGACATCGAATAGACCGCTGCGGAGAACGTGCCGAGTTAGAAATGCGTAGAACCGAAATCGGCAAAACCTATTGGTACGGCTGGTCGATGTTTGTCCCCCTAGACTGGAGCGATACCGATCCAGGTTTTGATATTGTCAATCAATTTGCGGCTTGGCCTAGCAGACCAGGTAGGAGATATCCGTGTGGTGGTGTTGGTTCTAAAATCTCGCGCCGAGGTAGTAACTTTATCTTAGATCTCCAACGCAGAGGCGATACTGTAGATGCTGTATGTACTAACTACACTTTAGCGCGAGTTTCTGAAATAAGAGGGCAATGGACTGATTTTGTAGTGAACGTCAAATGGACGGGGAACAATGATGGATTCTTTAGACTTTGGATGAAAACAGGTAGCGGTGACTACATTCAAAAAATCAACTATCAAGGAGCTACGTTTTGGAATGATGAAGGTACAGGACCGTATTTTAAGATGGGATTATACAAAGGCAATCCCAACTTTCGAGGTCCTGCCCCTCGAATTATTTATACTGATGAATATCGCTTAGGCGATGCAAATTCTAGCTTTGGACAAGTTGCACCTTGAGATTGTTTGAATTAATTGGTTACGATGTTTGCGATCGGTAGCTGAGTAGTTAAGTTTGTAGAGCGATATCGTAACAATTGAAACACGACAATACTTTGCCTCAGATCGGACTTGGAAAAGCCAATTTCCTTAACCAATCGGTCTATTGCTTTTTGAACTGAATCGATATTTCATCCTTTTATCTACTGAAAATATCAACTAATTCAGGTGTTTGTAGCGTGTTACAAATACCTGAATTAGTTCTTTAGACCTCCTGCGTGAATACTTGAATTGTCATCCACATGCGAAGCGAAACATCTGGGAGATTCTTCACTACACTGCGTTGCGTACCCTTCGGGAAGGCTTCGCCAACAGAATGACATCCATGATTTTTTGATTCATGCAGGAGGTCTTTTGTATGTGTTTACTTATAGCAAAAGATACTTTTATATATATTCTTTTTGCTTTATACTCAGAAATAACTACAATTTCCAAAAATATTGGTGCCACAAAAGCCAGCTTTGTCAAGATAACTGAACTTTTCCGAACTTTTCTGTATCGACAAGTTTTTGCTGTTAAGAGACCATAACAAGGAAGCAAAAATGTGTATATCAGATTTGTTAAGGTATAAATGAGGCAGCACTATAGCTGCTAAGTTATTCAGAGAAGACACTAAGAGTGCGCTCTAGTAACTTTGGTCAAGAGAGTACCTGTACTTAAAATACCTTCTTGGCTTTTCAAGATTAGTTAATTTTAAAGAAGAGAGAGAAGAAATTTCAGAATTGATTCATGAGATTCACTGGTAGCTATCAGGCGATTCTTTACTTCTCATGTAGTAACTTTTAATACAAATTCTTAGACCTTACCTTAAGGGTATAGGCAATTATTTTATTAATTATAGAATATTTGTAAATCCGCGATCGCATCTATTAGCTATTCTTTATAAATTGCTAATGCTGTTTTATTTGAATAACTTAAAACACAGGCATTGCCCTGTAAAACTGTTATGACAAGCTTTTGAGATATGTTTTATTATGTTTTGCAATCATGAACTTGAAGTATCTGTCATTATTCCAGTTTATAACGGAGGAGAGAATTTTCGTCGCTGCTTGTCTGCTCTAGCTAACACAATCCCTTCTCCATTAGAAATTATTGTGGCGGCGGATGGAGATACAGACGGATCTTGGTTGATAGCTAGAGAATTTGGGACTCAAGTTGTGAGAACAAATACACGGAGCGGTCCAGCTGTAGCACGTAATTTAGGAGCTTGTTTTGCTCAAGGTGAGATCCTATTTTTTGTCGATGCCGATGTAGTCGTTCGTCCAGATGCTATCAGTCAAGTAGTCAGCACTTTCAAGCGCGAACCAGACTTAGCCGCTCTGATTGGCTCCTACGATGATACCCCAGATGCAACCAACT
The DNA here is from genome assembly GCF_003015105.1 of Chroococcidiopsis sp. CCALA 051. Lineage (NCBI taxonomy): Bacteria > Bacillati > Cyanobacteriota > Cyanophyceae > Chroococcidiopsidales > Chroococcidiopsidaceae > Chroococcidiopsis > Chroococcidiopsis sp. CCALA 051. Next base: position 2,667 of record NZ_PYCI01000013.1, read on the forward strand.
TCTTGTCACAGTACAGAAACCTGTTGCACCACTACGTGCATCAGTCTGGCTGTGAAGAAGCTTCAACCTTTTGGGGTGCTTGCGGTGCTATTCGCCGCGAGGTATTTCTGGAAGTTGAGGGTTTTGACGATAGTTATCGACAGGCTTCCATAGAAGATATTGAATTGGGCTATCGACTCAAACAAGCTGGTTATAAAATTCGACTCAATAAGGCATTGCAGGTTAAGCACCTAAAGCGATGGGAAGTTGGTTCTCTACTGAAGGCTGACTTCTACTATCGTGCCCTTCCCTGGACAGAATTGATTTGGCGCGATCGCCTATTAATTAACGATCTGAATCTCCAAGTTTCTAATCGCCTGAGCATCGTACTAGTATTCGGGTTACTTATTGCTGTAGTTGCAGCCTTCTGGTGGTCTGGATTTTTAGCCGTAGCTTTGGGAATATGCATGGCGCTCTTATTTCTCAACCTACCTGTCTATCGCTTCTTTTGGCGCAAACGGGGGATACGGTTTGCGTTCCAAGTTATCCCCTGGCACTGGTTTTACTACTTCTATAGCGGTTTAGCATTCATTATCGGTACAGCGCGCCATCAATTGCGGCAGTGGGGTTGGCTCAAAACGAGTTCTTCTAAATTTGTGTGAACTCAGAATTTAACTAAACAACTGGATTGACCCATATATGAATATGAACCATTATTCTGTCGTTATTATCGGTGCAGGTCCGGCAGGTCTAACTGCTGGCTACGAACTTATCAAGCAAGGTATCAAACCTATAGTCTTAGAGGCAGGCGATAAGGTAGGTGGAATTTCACGGACAGAGACATATAAAGGCTACCGCTTCGACATTGGCGGTCATCGCTTCTATACCAAAATTGGTGAAGTACAGCAAATTTGGCAAGAAATTTTAGCAGCCGATTTTATCAAAGTTCCTCGGCTATCCCGGATTTACTACGGAGGTAAGTTTTACAGTTATCCACTGTCGTTGTTCAATACGTTATCCAATTTGGGCATTATTCCGAGTATCTTTATTTTGTTTAGCTACTTGAAGGCAAAGGTCAAAACGAGATTGTTTCCCGGTCCTGAACCGGACAATTTTGAAGACTGGGCGATCGATCGTTTTGGTTATCGCCTGTACAGGATCTTCTTCAAAACATATACTGAGAAGGTTTGGGGTATTCCTTGCAGTCGAATTCGGGCAGATTGGGCAGCTCAACGTATTCAAGGGATGTCGCTCAAACGAGCAGTTGTTAACGCTTTATTTGGTAGTCAAAATGCTAAGAGCTTAATCAAAAAATTTGACTATCCAGTTTTAGGACCAGGGATGATGTGGGAGCGCTGCCAGGAAATTATTGAAAGTCAAGGTGCTAGGGTGCAGCTGAACACCGCAGTGACTCGCATCGAACGGGAAGGAACTTGGATTAAGAGCATTACTGCCCGACAAGGAGATCGCACAATTCAGATCTTGGGCGATCGCTTCATCTCTAGTATGCCTATAACAGCACTAGTACAAAGACTCGATCCGCCAGCACCCGAGCGGGTACTGACAGCAGCACGTAGCTTGAAATATCGGGATTTTTTAATTGTGGCGCTGATCGTCAACCAACCAGATTTATTTCCTGATAATTGGATTTACATTCACAGCCCAGAATTCAAAGTGGGGCGGATTCAAAACTTTAAGAATTGGAGTGCAGCAATGGTTCCCAACCCTAATAAGACATGTCTGGGGATGGAGTACTTTTGTAGTGAGGGCGATGCTCTTTGGGAATTATCTAATACAGAATTGATCGATCTGGCAAGTCGCGAGGTTGTTGAATTAAACTTAGCGTCTAAGTTGTCCGCGATCGAGGATGGATTTGTGATTCGTCAGCGCAAAGCTTATCCTGTATATGACGGCGAGTATCGCCAGCATCTCCAAGTCATTCAAGAATATTTAAAGCAGTTTGACAACTTACAAACGATTGGGCGTAATGGAATGCATCGCTACAACAATCAGGATCATTCCATGCTAACTGGACTGCTAGCAGCTAAAAACATTCTTGGAGAGCAGCATGATTTGTGGAATGTCAATACCGAACGCTCTTACTATGAAGATTTTACTAAAGAAGAGAGATCGAGTCTGAAAAAGCAATCTCAACTAGAAAAATTGCCTACGGCAATCTCTAGTAAAGTCAATTAAGACGATATCGTGTCTGTCTAATTGCCAAACCTCATTCTTAAATTCCTCTTGATTAAAAAACGTAACTGCTAGAAACAGAGACTGAGTAGCATGACAAACCCTCAAGTCACGATTGTTGTAGCACCGCGCGAACGTTTCAGCTATGCTCGCCAGTCCCTGGAGAGTATTTATGCGAATACATGCATTCCATTTGAGCTGATCTACGTAGATGGTAATTCCCCTACTGAGGTACAGCGCTACTTAGAAGCCGCAGCACAGGAAAAAGGTTTTCAACTGATTCGGACAGATTATTACCTTTTCCCCAACCGCGCTAGAAACTTAGGCTTAGCTCGCGTTAACACCAAGTACGTCGCCTTCGTCGATAACGATGTTATCGTTTCACCTGGTTGGTTGGAAGTATTAATTCAGTGTGCTGAAGAAACTGGCGCTACGGTTGTTGGACCTCTGATGTGTCACGAGGAACCAGTGCATGAAGTCGTCCACTGTGCTGGCGGGGAAGCACGTGTTGTATGCGATGCTACTGGTAGAAGGCGCTTGCGGGAAAAGATGTACAAACAAGGTCATCAGGTAGTAGACGTGCGCCCCAAGATGCAGCGGACGCAAACGGAGTTATGCGAGTTTCACTGCATGTTAGTCCGCGCTCAAATATTTGAGCAACTAGGTTTCTTCGATGAGTTAATGCTTAATTCCAAAGAGCATTTGGACTTCTGCATGAGTGTGATTCAGGCAGGAGGAACAGTTTATTTTGAGCCGAGTAGTATCATTACATATGTGCCAGGACAACCCTTGAAGCCTACAGATCTGCATTTTTACATGCTGCGTTGGAGCGATGCATGGGAGTTGGCTAGCCTAAGTCGTTTGCGCGAAAAATGGCAATTAGCAGAGGATAGCTACTTCCAACATAAGTACAAAGCTTTGGGATGGAGACGCAGAAACACAATTCTCCTTCCTCTCATCGATCGGTTAACCTTGGGAATTAAAAATCAGTCTCTAGAAAAAATATTGATGTATGGTCTTTTTGCACCACTAGAAGCACTACTGAATCGTTACCTGACTGCAAGTTATGCTAGAAGACACCTAAAGCAGAAAAATACTCAAGCTGCGCCTGCTCTAGAAGAACCGATCGCGACAGCAACACCGCGATGCTAGGTGCAGATGCATGAAGATTCTTCTGATCAATGATTATGGTACAGCAACTGGGGGAGCCGAGTTACAAATGCTAGGCTTGCGTCAGAACTTGCGCGATCGCGGTCATGATGTTCGCCTATTCTCTAGTCGTGCTATGCAAGTTGCTAGCAGCTACTGCCTATCTGACTACAGTTGTTTTGGCACTACAACTCGATTGCAAGTTTTGTCCCAGACTGTTAATTTCTCTGCCTATTTAAAGCTACGCCAGATTCTGCATGAATTTCGACCTGATGTGGTTCACGTACGCATGTTTATGTGGCAGCTTTCACCACTCATCCTTACTTTACTTAAAGACGTGCCGTGTTTGTACCAAACAGCCGTGTATAAAGCAATTTGTCCTGTAGGCACAAAACTTTTGCCCGATGGTCGTCCCTGTAAAGCTACTGCTGGAATTGCTTGTCTGCGCGATCGCTGCCTTACACCTCAATCTTGGGCAGTATTGATGGTACAGCGGCAACTTTGGCAACGCTGGCGCTCTGCTTTCGATCTAGTGGTTGCCCTTAGTTACGGCATGAAAGCACAGTTAGAAGCAGAAGGGATTGGAGCGATCGAAGTTGTACACAACGGTGTACCTGTTCGACCGATGCGTCCACCCCTTGCCAATCCCCCAACAGTTGCTTTTGCTGGACGGTTAGTGTCAGAAAAAGGGGTTGACGTTTTGTTGCGAGCCTTTGCACGTGCTAAAGCACAAGCGCCTAAAGCGCAGTTGCTCGTTGCAGGTCGGGGTTCAGAGGAAGATGCTTTACGAGCTTTAGCGGCGGAACTTGGCATTGCAACTGACGTGACTTGGTTGGGACACTTACCACGTTCTGAAATGGAAAAACATTTTGATTCAGCCTGGGTGCAGGTAGTACCTTCACTTTGGTCAGAGCCATTTGGTAACGTAACAACTGAGGCAATGATGCGCGGTACATCTGTCATTGCTAGTGCTGTTGGCGCACAGCCAGAGATTGTTGTTGATGGTATTACGGGTTTTTTAGTACCGCCTCTCGATGTGGATGCCTTGACCGCTGCCCTGTTACGCTTATTGCTCAATGCAAGCTTAGCCGAGCAAATGGGGCGAGTTGGTCGTCAGTATGCTTTAACCTACTTCAGTGAAGACCGATGTACGGAGCGGTTCTTGGAAATTTACCAGCGGCTGCGCGCATCGGCAGTAAGCGTATCATCGTCGCGAAACCGATCATGAAGAACTATTCCGCACGACGAAGAACGGATCTACAAAGACCGGAACTACCACCAGCGATCGTTTACACGCCAGAGAATCTGCTCAGGCATCCAGTTCATCTATTCAAACTGATGTGGCGGGACTTGTTAGCTTCTCGCGAACTGGCATGGCGGCTGATGGTGCGAGATATTAGCGCTCAATACCGTCAATCATTTCTAGGTTTTATCTGGGCATTCTTACCACCGCTGGCTATGGCAGCAGGATTTACACTTGCGAGCGAGTCCAATATTATCAAAATTGGTGTCACGGACTTGCCCTATCCCGCCTATGTGATGTTTAGCACGGCACTGTGGCAAACGTTTGTAGAAGCAGTCAATGGTCCAGTACAAGCTATAAACTTGTCGAAGCCGATGCTAGCTAGAGTCAATTTTCCCCGAGAGGCAATTATCTTAGCAAAGGTAGGTGAAGTGTTATTCAACTTTGCCATCAAACTAATCTTAATTGTAGGGCTATTTGTCTGGTATCAGATTCCTATGAGGTGGACAATCCTTCTCGCTCCCGTAGCGCTAGTTCATTTAATTATGCTGGGGACGTTAATTGGTACTCTATTGTCTCCTTTGGGAGTTTTATATCAGGATGTGTCAAAAGGTCTAACAATGGTAACAAACTTTTGGCTTTTTTTGACTCCAGTAGTTTATCCCGTGCCTAATGAAGGAACCTTTGGGTTTCTAGTGAAACTAAATCCTGTCACTCCGTTACTAGTAACAACACGAGAGTTAGCAACAACAGGAGATATCTCAAATGCTTGTGGGTTTTGGGTTGTCAGTGTCATAACTTTAGTTGGGATTTTACTAACATGGGTTACATTTCGTCTTGCGATGCCTTACGTAATTGAGAGGGTAAGTTCATAATGTCAATTGAAATAATAGATAGAAAGACTGCAACTCACCCCAAAGAAAGTGAAGTCGTTATCTCCGTCGATCGCCTCTCTAAAAAGTTTTGCCGAGACTTAAAGCAGTCTTTATTCTATGGTATCCAAGATATTACAACAGATCTGGTGGGTGGGAGGCGAAAAAGTGATACTCTGCGTCCAGGTGAATTCTGGGCTTTAAAAGATATCGATTTTCAGCTGCGGCGAGGAGAAGCACTGGGATTGGTTGGAGCAAACGGTGCTGGAAAAAGTACCCTGCTACGAATTATTAGTGGTTTGATTAAGCCAGATACTGGCAGTGTAAAAATTAGAGGTAGGGTGGCTCCATTAATTGCCCTGGGAGCTGGATTTAACCCTATCCTAACGGGACGAGAAAATATCTATGCAAATATGTCAATTTTGGGCTTATCAACTCAAGAAATTAAAGAGAGATTTCAAGATGTGATAGATTTTGCCGAAATCTGGAATGCTATTGATGCTCCCGTACAAACTTACAGCTCTGGAATGGCAGCCCGATTGGGATTTGCTTGTGCAATTTATACGGAACCAGAAATTCTCCTGATTGATGAAGTGCTGGCTGTAGGAGATATCAAATTTAAAGCTAAGTGCTATCGAAAGTTACATGAGCTGCGCGATAAAGGTACATCTTTTATTTTGGTCAACCATAATCCGCAGGCAATATTGCATATATGCGATTTTGCAGTATATCTATCAAAGGGTGAATTAATTGTGTCTGGCAAAACAGAGAAAGTCATAGAAAAGTATGAAAACGATTTATTTTTGAACGATCCGCATGAGTCCTCGCAAGTTTTGTTTTTGCCAGAAAAAACAGAATCTGAAAGTTTAGGACTAGATATACGATCGCTCTTCTTTAGAGATCTTGAAGGAAATATTATTAAATCACTAGTAAGCGGTAAACCAGTAAATTTCTGTGTGGGATGTCAGGCGCATCAGAGGGTTGATAATGTTACTCTTCACTTGAAAATTAAAACAATAGGTGGTGAAGGTGGAATGGGTACAGTTTTATTTCTGAGTGGCGAACACGATGAAAAATTTTTTGAAATTCCTTCAGGCAAACAAGAGCTTCAAGTTGAACTGCCTTATCTAGGGTTAGGACCTGGTACATACACTATGAGTATCAAATTAAAGCAGAGTTCTATTTATACTTTTGATGTGGTTGAGTCATTCAGGTTTACAGTCAAGTCAAATGGAAAAATGAGTGAATGTTGTTTTTATCAACCACGCCTATGGAAACTTGCGAGTCCAGAAAAAAGCTAACCCACTCTTGAGCTATGCAATCAAATAGGTATTCTTCTATTAGCACAGTTTTTAGCTATAGATTTAACAATTACTGTAAGTTTGTTCTACTAACTCTACTTAACGTAGTCAAGATATTAATTAAAATTGTTACTCATAATGGATAGAAAATTTAGAATAGCACGAGTTTGGTCGAATCGAGAACTTAAGAAGTTAGCTCCCCTTTTTAAAGGGGATGTAGTTAATATTTCTGCATGGGACGATCGAGATAAAGAAGGAGGTTACTACCAAGATTATTTTACTCAAAAAGATCGCTATTACTTCACTAATTATTCTGGGGAGAGAGGGTGGCAAGGCAAGGAAAATGAATATTTCCTCGATCTAACACAAGAACTCCCCTCCGAACTACACCAAAGATTTGATGTGGTGTTTAATCACACCACATTAGAACATGTCTTCGATGTAAGAAAAGCTTTTCAAAATCTTTGTCTTGTATCGAAAGATATCGTTATCGTTGTAGTTCCCTTTTGTCAGAAACAGCACGGAAAAGATATGTATTGTGACTTCTGGCGTTTCACGCCGACTTGTCTCAGATATTTATTTAAAGAAAATGATTTTGAAGTTATATATGAAGCACAAAGTCAACACAAAAATGCTGCGATTTATCTCTTATTTGTTGGTTCTCGTTATTCTGAAAAATGGAGGCATATTATGCCAACTCACAAAGAAATTAAAGAGTGCGGTAATTGGATTGGTCATCCTTTACATCCATTAAACTTTCAATTCATAAAAAATATTTTAAGTTTTTTGAAAAATTTCCGTTTTGCATTCTAGGAAATTTAATTGTCATTACAATGGTTTGACGTAGCTAATAAAGTCCCTTAATACCATCTATTACAAGCAATTTAATTGTCTGGAATTGCTTCACAATTCTGGAGAAAACTGCATGAAATAGACTATCGGAAGTATATGACACATGAGCAACCTTTCTTCTCAATTATTATCCCTACCTACAATCGCCCCGAACGACTAGCAAATTGCCTTCAATCGATCGCTCAGCTAAACTATCCCCCAGATCGCTTTGAAGTCATAGTGGTAGATGATGGTAGCGAGATACCAATAGAGCCAGTTGTTGCATCCTTGCGCAAACAACTCAATCTCACTGCGATCGCGCAACAAAATTCTGGTCCGGCAAACGCACGCAACTCTGGTGCGACTCGTGCCAGGGGTAAGTTTCTAGTGTTCACCGATGACGATTGTATGCCTGCTCCTGAATGGTTAAAAACCCTAGAGGTTCGTTTCAAGGCAGCACCACATTGTCTCGTCGGTGGTCGGACGCTCAACGCCCTGCCCGATAATCTCTACTCAACAGCTAGCCAAGTACTAATTGATTTTCTCTATGAGTACTACAATGCCGATCGCGATCGGTCAAGCTTCTTTGCCTCTAACAATCTAGCTTTACCCGCAGAACGTTTCCACTCCCTGGGCGGCTTTGACACCACTTTTCCCCTAGCTGCGGGAGAAGATAGAGAGTTTTGCGATCGCTGGTTACAGCACGGTTATCAAATGATTTATGCACCAGAAGCCCAAGTTTATCACGCTCATAAACTCACGTTATATGCATTCTGGCGACAACACTACAACTATGGACGCGGTGCTTTTTGTTTTCATCAAGTACGCGCTCGTCGCAATATGGAACGCATCAAAGTAGAACCTTTATCTTTTTATTTCAACTTGTTAAAGTATCCTTTTTCGCAGGGAGCAAGTCAGCCAGCACTAGCGATCGCAACTCTATTTATGTTGTCTCAAATCGCCAATGTATCGGGCTTTTTTTGGGGAACAACAAGTTATTCAAGATGAGCTACTCGTCTTTTTAGCTCTGCGCTTCATGACATTATTCTAGGATATTACTGTCATGAAATAGGTTCTTCCAACTACTAAAGAATCTATTTAGAGCCAGCAATTCTTACCATTCTTAGCGATCGAAACATGCTTGCTTAGGTATTAGCTTAAGCCAGCAATCTGTGTTGCTTGACAACTAGCACTCGCTTTCACTGCATCGAAAACAAATAAGGCGATTTAGCCAATTAATTCTGAATTGATTCCATTTAGAGGTATAAAATGAAATTCTCTCAAAAGCTACAACATCTAGCTCAAAAGTACTCACTATTACAAGCGCATAAATTCTCTAGAATATTTACTTCTTTACTCGTCACTTCTACTCTGTTCTACACTCTACCAGCGCGATCGCAAACTAGCTATTTAGGTATCAACAACGGTACTGGCTACAACACCGATCCCACATTTACCGACCGCTCTATCCAGCAAACCAAGGACTTAGGTATACAATTAGTTCGTATGGGTATGGATGGAGTTTATGGCAATCGAGAGGGTGCTAGCTTCAATTGGTCGGCTAGAGATATTGTCGTTAACAAATATATCCAAGCTGGACTGAGAATTCACTCAACAATTTCTCCTCGCCATCATGTTGACCGAGATAGTAACTACGAGCAATGGAAGGCAAATTATCGCTACTTCGTACGTAACGTAATGGAACGTTACAAAGGCAAGATTTTCTACTACATTATCAACAATGAACCTGAGCTAGATTTTGGCAAAGGTACGATGACAGCACAACAATGCGTAGATATGACTCGCATTGCTTACGAAACAGCAAAATCAATTGACCCTAACATCAAAATTGAATCTCCCCCTCCTACAAGTCCTAGCAGCTATATCTTAAAAGAGATGATCGATTTAGGAATCGATAAGGTCACCGATTTTATTGGCATTCATGCTTATGGGGGGCAGATTCGAGAAGGTGAATTTGGCAATCCCTGGCGATTGCTAGCAGCTCGTAATATTAGAAAGCCAGTTGTAGTAAGCGAATCCGGTACAATTTCTAGTTGGTATCAAGGTTCTAGTACTGAAAGAGAAAACTATCGCAAAAGATGGTTTGTCATCTTTGGACAACAGCTAAAAAGATACGGCTATAACCATGCATTGTTTTTCGATCTGGACAATCATGGCGAATGGGCAATTTCACCGAACTTTAACCCAACAGCAACGTACTATCAAATTCAAGATCTGCGGTTGAACAAGAAGTTCTCTAACCCTGGTTTTGAATTAGCTAACAACGCAGACAACGAATGGGTACATTTCGATAACGATGATGTCCGGCTGGGAGCTTCGCCAAATGTTGCTTTTATCTGCGGCGATCCTAATGGAGCGCGTGGGGGCAATTGCTACGCCAGACTCGATAGTGGTAGAGCATCACGAGGTAAGCAGATTTTTATCCGCCGAATTTTAGGCGATGTGCCAAAAAATCGAAATATAAAAATCGGTGCATGGGTGTATGTTAATGGCGGAGCAACAGCAACGCTCAAAGCTTTGGGCTATGACTATCTTGATGGTGATGCTGAGATATCAAAAACTGCAAGTCAGAAAAACGTTTGGCAGTATTTAGAAATTACCGTGCCGATTTCAAGATACTGGGCGGTTGTCGAACTAGGTACTTCGGGAACAGGAAATTCAGGAGACTATGTAAAATGGGATGATGTAAGCGTTGTAACACCTTAAATAGTCATTTGACGATATACTAAAAATTCATCAAGATTTCTCCAAGTAAGTTGAAGAATTCTCAAGTAGAGTATTACTCGATCTCCACGCCGATCGCGAACAATAACCGTGCAGTCTGTTGAATTCTATTTCTGGAAATCATAAGATTTGAGAGTTTTAGGGGCGGGTGCTTAGCAACTATTTCTACATCTAACAGTTCTTGCTTTTTGTCTGATGATAAAAAGCAAGAATTAATCCATATCTTGTCATGCTGACAGTGAAGATAGAATTATCAAATCGGTCATTTTTTAGAAACCCTCTAAGAGTTTTTTATGGATGTTCTACTAAAAGCTAACAAGCGACTTAATCGTTCTATCCTTGGCTTGAGAAAACAGATATCTTGGTTAAACTTTGCATATAAAGAGGATACAGCTTGGATAAATGTGTTAGTTATCGCTTTTTTAGTACTCGGTTTGATTGGCGTTTTCAATCACGAAATGTGGCGCGATGAGCTACAGGCATGGATGATAGCTAGAGACAGCTCATCTCTAATTGATTTATATAGAAACTTAAGATATGAAGGGCATCCTAGTTTATGGTATATCTTTTTATATGCAATTACTAGATTCACTGATAATCCGTTAGCAATGCAACTTTTACATTTGCTAATTGCCAGCGGAACAACTTATGTGTTTGCCAAGTTTTCTCCTTTTACTAAATTGCAAAAAATCTTATTTACTTTCGGGTATTTTCCTTTTTATGAGTATCATTTAATTAGCAGGAATTATAGTTTAGGTGTTTTATTAATTTTCCTTTTTTGTCACTTTTTCACGCAGCAACAACGAAACTACCTACTTCTATCAGTTGTTCTAGCTTTCCTAGCAAATACTAACGTATATAGCTTAATCATTGCTATTTCTTTAGCAATAACCATCGTCTTTGAAAAATTTTTCACTAAAAGCTCTGCTACTAAGAGATTAAATTTTACTAACATAGCTATATTGACTTGTGGTATAGCAATAGCAATTGTTCAAATTATTCCACCTAGCGATGCCAAGTTTCAGGGAATTGCCAAACAAGACTTAACGCCAATCAATCACATTAATTACCTTCTATTTACTATTCTGCCGTCTGTGTGGAAAAGTTATATCCCTATACCAGATTTTCTTAATTATAATTTTTGGAATACTAATGCTTTTATAAATGATAATAGCTCTAAACTTATACTACTATGTATCTGCTTATTATCTTTATTACTATTACTATCTGCCATAGCTCTATTTAATCAGAAACCAGTTGTGTTATTTGCCTACACATCCGGAACATGCCTTCTGATCTGGTTTGCTTATGAAAAGTTTTTTGGTTCTTTAAGGCATCACGGACATTTATTTATTCTATTTATTGCTTGCCTATGGATTTCCACTTTCTATCCTGAATCAAATCGTCCTGTAATTTCTTTTATTAAAGGTGCAGCCAAATTTCTAAGCGATCGCAAAAATCAATACGTAAACTTTTTATTATGCATTCATCTTTTAACTGGGATTCATGCTTATAGTATGGATTTAATTCATCCCTTTTCTGCTAGCAAAGAAGTGGCAAAATTTATTACCGAAAATCAACTACAAAATAACTTAATTATTGGTAGTCAGGACAACGAAGTTTCTCCCATTGCTGCTTTATTAAAACAACCAATTTATTACTTTGAGAGCAGTAGATATGGTAGCTTTATTAACTGGAATCAAAGAAAAAATCTTGACTTCCAAGCAGTAGCTCCTACTAAATTAAATAGACTTATACAACAAGATAACAGAAAAAGTTTACTGATACTTAGTCATAAACTCAATCAGAAGATACCAGGGCTTCATCTAACTGAAATATACAACTCTAGCCAGAGTATTGCTCCTGGTGAAACTTATTATTTATACCAGGTAGAATCTAAAACTGGGGTTTGAGATTTCTGTTAAACTTAATTTTTAATTTGAGCTGCTCCAAGCTGAAAAAGAGATGTGAAACAACAATTCTAGCTGCTTCGCAGTCTCGTAATCATCTAAAAGTGTTTCTTAAAAATTTATCCGTGAATTTGCAAAGTAGCGAGAGTGATGCGTGAATCTTACAACTGAAGGATAAAAGCTTTACTCTCCCGATCGCATTCTTCTCTTTTTGCTAAAGATTGAATCCAGTTCCATTCTCTTGCCAACCCGTCTTTCAACGAAACCTGGGGTTGATAAAGTAGTATCTTCCGAGCTTTTGATACATCTACCGCTGTATATAGCTTCAATCTTTTGCGAGTATTTATAAAAACGCTCGGAGAATTAATACTACTTTTCTAGTAGTTGCTGAACTGCAAGTGAAAAGTTATTCCATGTCAAGTGTTCGACAGTTTTTCTAATATCTGTTTCGATCTGATAGGCTTGTTCGATTAACTTGCATACTGATTCAGCAGGTGCATCAACTTCAAAAAGAAAGCCATTGTTGCCGTGGTGAATAATGTCGGGAGCAAATCCAGTTTTGCTCGCCACAGGAACAACATTGCACATCATGGCTTCAATCAGAGGAATAGGACCACCTTCTAAGATTGCGGCGGAGACGAAGACATCCATTTGGGCGTAGTAGCTAGGGTATTCGGCATAAGACGCTTCGATATAAGAAAAGTTAGGCATGGCAGTCAGCTCTGTAAACTTTTCATACCGATCCCAATCTCTACCCAGAAGAATAAACTTTCGGTGAGGCAACATTTTAATAATGTTGAAGATGCGATCGGGGTCTTTACGAGCATAATATGCAGTGCAGAAGCCAATAGCTCCATTCATGCGCTGATGCGATCGGAAAAGTTTTGGGTCGGCTCCGCCGCCGATAATGAAGCTAACTTTCTCAGGTTTCACACCATCCTTAAGCATTTGTTTAGCGAATTGCGAACACATAGAGATGACTTTCGTGGAACAGTTCATCGCATAAACAAGTTCTTCATTATTGATGATGCCTTTGGGGTGAGTGTAAAAAATCAGAGATTTACTACCCCAAAGACATGGATTTAGTTTTAAACATGCTATATAGAATGAGTAGTGAGCGAAAAAGTATCCTTTCGATAAAGGTAGGGAAGATGGTGAGTAGTGAAAGCAGTATTTTCCTTTAAAGTAAGTAGCAATTTCTTTACATATTGCTTCAAGTATCCAACCTTTACTTTCCTCAAAAATCACGAAAACGAGATCGTAATATTCACTTGAAGATTTACTAAAATACTTGTCGATCAAAAAATCAGTATAGCGAACATAATAAGAGTATTTATAAGTTTGTATTTTAAATATTTTAAAAATTAAAAATATGAATTTGTAAGCAATCTTCTTAAGAAGGTTGCGTATAATTTTTATATCAAATTTAGTCATGTTGCATAATTATGTATGACTTAATCTGGACAAGGCAGCTAAAGTTCTTTTCACCATCTTTTCTTCAGAAAAATCTTGAGCGCGCGATCGAGCATTCTGTGCCATCAGTTGCATCTGTTCGGGATGTCTAAGAGCCCAAAGAATGTTTTCTAGAAAACCATAACTATCACCTGGATGGCATAACAAACCATGAACGTTATTTTTCACAATTTCTGGAATACCGCTTGCATTTGAAGATACGATCGGCAAGTTATAGATCATTGCTTCTAATAAAGCCCAGGGAAAGCCTTCAGAATGTGTCGGAAATATAAAAAGATCTGCTGCTTGCAGAAGCCTTGGCACATCAGATCTATAACCTAGCAGCAATACCTTATCTTCAATTCCATATTCTTGCAATCTACTGATTAGATTCTTTGATTGACCTCCTCCAGCCCACACGAACCTAATATTTGGAAACTCTTTGATTAGGTATGGTGCTATCGGTATAAGATCGCCATGACCCTTGCGAGGATTTAAGTCAGCAACTGTTAGTAAAATTTGACTTGTTTCAGCTAGTCCTAGCTCTTGACGTACTTGGCGACGAATTTCAACAGTTTTTTCTAAGGCGCTACGATGACTTGAAAGTAAATTAGTTCTAGCGCCATTATAAATTTGAACTATTTCTGTTTCAGGAACATTAAATGATTGACATATAATCTGGCGATCGCATTCTGTGATCGCAATCCATTGCTGATTTCTAGCACGAGCCCATGCGTAAAGTTTCAATCTTTGATTAGTAAATGCCTGGTTGGGAAAAATCAGAGCAAAACGTACAGCTGTTGGCTTTTTTAAAAGCGCGCAGGCAAGTATAGAACCTAAGCAGAGATCGGCTAGAGGAAGGTTAATTAAAACAAAATTTGGCTTAACCTTGAGTAATAAGATAAGAGTTTTAAGGAACCACAAAAATTGCCATGTTATTTTCTGTTTCTGCGCTTCTACATCATCAACGGTTGCCTCATGATATTGCACGCCACTCTTTGAGAAGTCAGTAATTAAGGATACTGTTTTTTCAGTTTTGGGAAATGCTGCATGTACATCCCATCCTTGTCTTACAGCTGCCGACGCAATAGTAAGAGAGTATTCTTCAGCTCCCCCACGAAGCCGTGAAGGAAAAAGGATTAGCAATCTCATCTTACTTTTATTGCTCATTCTAAAACCTGAATAGCTGACATTTGTACTTTATAATGCAAAAAAATAAAAATACTATATTTTTATTTCTCAGCAACCACAAGACAAGTAATATAATATTTACGCTGTTGTCTTTTTAGTAAAAATTTTTGCGCGAACTTACCTAATAATCCAGATAAGTTGAACGCTTCAGTCAACAAAGGTAGTAAGGAAAGCTGATTAATATAGTAATGTTTTACAACTTTAAAGCCTGCTTCTTTAACTGCTTCAGTAATGGTATCCATATCAAAAAAGTTGACATGAGTTCTATCAACCCAATGATAATAAGTCATGAGGCTTTGACGCATTCCAGAAGTAATATCGCAATTTGGAACTGTAAGAATCAGATTTTTGCGGCAAATCCTATAGTACTCTCTGAGAGCCTTTTTTGGTTCTGGTAGATGCTCTAACGTTTCAAAAGAAAGAACTGTATCAAAGCTACTATCTTTAAATTTAAGTTCAGAAGCATCTGAAACGGAAAAAAGATGAGGCATTGCATTCCAGGTTTCAAAATGCTGAATGTCAGCACCTAAAATATTGTATCGATCTGCAAGTTTTAGTACGTAGGTTCCATTACCACATCCTACATCGAGTACAGATTGCCCAGCATTTTCTAAAATAGCATTTAATCTTTCAGTATTTACTCCTCTAGCAGCATACGAAATAGAGTTTTTGAGCGTTAACATGTATTCCTTCCAATCATTTGTTTAAAATTTTGTTCTTACTATGAAACTATGCTATTTTAGTTATTATTTGATTAATTTGATACAAGCAACTGCACCTGCACACACAGGATTAGATGTATAAAAGAAAGGATCGTTAGAGCGGTGTGTATTATATCTTATAGATGAACATAAATCCGAACTACATAGATTCCATCCTTTATCTGTATATTTATAGTAAGTAATGCTGTGTTCTGTAGGTACAAAAGCTTCAACTATTCTATTAACCATTGTTTCATCAAACTGCTGAAACCAACCAAAATCCTCGTAAGTACCAAAAGGTACTGTAATAAGTAATGCACCTGAGTTTTTTAACACTCTTTTCATTTCTAAAAGAGCTACTATATAATCTTCTAGATTATGCTCGACTGTAGACCCATACCTCTGATTGTTCATACCTACATGCTCAATAGTTGATATGCAGGTTATCTGTTCAAAATAATTGTTGATAAAAGGAAGCGATCGAACGTCACCTAATACATAAGATACTTTATTATGATAAAAACACCTTGCATCAGGAGTCAAGGATAACATTGTAACTTCTTGATTTGGATTAGAGCTTAATAACCGATCTAGACAAAATTTATAATTAAGAGCAGGACCAACATCCAAAAGTTTAGAATTTTGATTATAGTTAAGGTTGGCAAAAATCCAAGGATACTCTACTACTCTTTCATCAAAAACAGCTCCAAAACCTTCAGGTAAAAGAATTTGATGTACAAAACAACTAAAGAGTTCTTTCGAGGAGATGGTTGATTGAATGAATTCGAGCTTAGCTTCTTGATAACCAGGACTAAATGGAATTTTTTGACTTTTATGATAGCTATTGAGAAGATTGATATAACTTGGAGTTCTGCCTTTTTTTAAAAAATTATAAATTCCATAAGGAACTAAGCCTTTAGCTATGGTATGAGGTAGATACTTAATAAAATCATGCTTTGAGTTATGAATCATTTCTTAATTTATCCAACTATTACAAAAAGATAGTTTGATGGGTGAGCAAACAATTAAGCTACTTTCTAAATATATAATCAGTGACCTTTGTACTTGTTTTTTCATCAGCTCCAAATTCTGTTTTTATATGGGCATCGAACTCCGATATAGGCTTGAAATTGCTATAAAATACTTCATTCCTCTTTGGTACTTCAGCAAAGCTAGTGAAACTACTTTTGACGATTTGAATAAAATTACTAGGTTCATAACCCGCTCTACGGATACCATAAGGCCAATACTCTGTAACTAAATATTCTATTTTTTCTAATGTCTTGTGCGCTCCTCTCAGAATTGCTACTTCAGAACCTTGGCAATCGAGCTTCATCAATCTTACTACTTTATTTTTTTCGAGATTATCCGCAAGAATCTCATCTAAGGTAATTGCCTCAACAGTTATAACTGAACGAGAGCTTTCATTATACTTTTCTACTTCTTTAGAGTTAAAGTGACGAAACCTAACTCTATGGTCTCCAAAATTTGATTCGGATAACTCAAAGCTTACAGTAGACTTTGAATCTAAAAGAGCAGATTGATACGTTCTAACTTGATTTCCTACTTGGTTAAGACGGATATTTTCTAGTAAAAGATGATGATTTCTAGGATTAGGCTCAAAAGCAAGTATAAAACCATCTTTACCTACTAAGTTAGCAAGCGTAATTGTGTACCAACCTAGATTTGCTCCTACATCAATTGCAAAGTCACCTTCTCTAACAATCGTTTTTATAAAGTTGGTTTCTGATTCTTCCCAAACACCTTCAAGTGCAATTCTCCATCCTACCGCTTTGTCACGAACATCAAAAGTAAACAAGCCTTCATTAGCTTGTGCAATTAACTGTTTAACATGAGAACTAGATATTGTAGCTTGCGGCAAGTCAAAATCATTTGCTTGCTGCTTATGCATGTTTCTAAAAGGGGTAGAGATTAATTTTTTTAAGGTTTTTCCCATCATTTTTTTAAACCAACTGGGTGTAACTTAATTTATTAGTAACTTTCCATGCCCGCGGCTGGTAAAATGAACACTGATTCATACTTTTATTCCCTTTCACTGTAAATCTGAAGGACTCGATCGCATCAAAAAGTGTAAGGGAGTTTTGAGCAATATGAACCTTCATACTATAAACACCAGGTTTTAAACCTAGATAAGGCATCTGAAGTTGAATTTCAGTATTTTTATCATCTATTTGTAATGGGCAATCATCCATGTATGCCGACAAATTTAATACAATATCATTTTCTCCAGACATTTCTGTAATTAATATAGCTAAACTTAAATCATTAAGTTTTTTGGATACTTTACATCCCACACAAAAATAAGTAGGTTCACCAGTAATAGGATAATCAATAATATTTTCTTCTTTATCCTTAAAACATAAGTATATGATATATAAATCAGATTCTGGATTTCCAGCTTTCTCTGATAAAAGCATTAATCCTGAAGATTTTTCTAATCCATTCAAAAATAGATCCTGCTCGTATCTATTCATGACTAAATCAGTGTCACCTGTTGCTATCAAATTACCTTTGGACAAATACATAGCTCTGTCACAAATAGACAAGATTGAATGCGGGTTGTGTGATACTAGAATGAAAGATGTTCCTTGTTCGCGTAGCTTAGCTAGTCTACGGTAACATTTAGCCCTAAACTTTATATCTCCTACTGCCAGCACTTCGTCAATCAGGAGAATGTCAGGTTCCGTGTAAATCGCACAAGCAAACCCTAATCTTGCAGCCATTCCCGAACTATAAGTCTGTACTGGAGCATCAATTGCAGTACCAATCTCTGCAAAATCTAAAACTGCCTCAAATCGCTCGTCGATTTCTTTCTTAGACAAACCTAAAATAGACATGTTGGCATAGATATTCTCTCGCCCTGTCAATATTGGGTTAAACCCTGCTCCCAGCGCAATCAGTGGTGCTATTCGACCCTTGATTTCCACAAATCCACTGTCTGGCTTAATTAAACCACTAATAATTCGTAGTAGCGTGGATTTTCCACTGCCATTTGGTCCTACTAAGCCGAGTGCTTCTCCGCGTCGCACCTGGAAACTAACATCTTTAAGTGCCCAAAACTCATCACGTCTTAGTTTTTCGCTCTTTTGTCGTATCCCTACTAACTCAGTAGCAATATCTTGAACTGCATAAAATAGCGATCGCTTCAAGTCTCGGCAAAATTTTTTGGAAACTCCTTCAACTGAAAGAACTACCTCATTATCCAATTGTTGTTCTGATGTTTCCTGGCTAGCAATACTAATTGTCATTAAAAAGTTATCCTCCTACTAACTATAATCAAGAAAAAAGCTGAAGTAAGTGCATCTAACAGTCTGATAAAATATATACAAATATCTAACTCATCGCTTCTTCGCTTTTAGCCAGTATGCAGCTGGAAAATTAGGCACAGAATTATCTATTGACTTGAGTTCGAGAATTTCGTAATCATCTCGAAGCATATATCTCAGACCATGCTCGGTGAAACGCCAGTAATCATTTGAAGCCATATGAATTGCTTGTCGAAAAGGCAAACCGAGTAACAAAATACCTCCCGAGCGGAGAATTCTAGTTATCTCTTTTAAACCAGCAAGATAGTCATCAACATGTTCAAGTACACCAGAGCAGAACACGCAATCAAATGTGTTATTCTGAATTTGCGGCATCGATCGCACGTCAAGTACCAGATCGACATTGAACTCAGAAGTGGCTTCTGACGTGGTATATGACGAGCATTTCTGGAAATAATCTCGATACCGTCCTCCGTCATTATCTTCGTCAGTATCGCTGCCAATAGAAAGAACACAACCCTCAATATTTGCTGCATGACACTTAAGCCATTGGTTTGATTCTTGCCTTGACTGTGAGGCTTTCGACAAGGTAGTGACTTTTAATGTGTTACGTCTGCTGAAAATATTTAGTATTGAAACAGGGAAGGAACGTTGTGTCAGTACTTTAATCATAAAATAATATTTCTAATTGGTAGAATGAGTTTTTAGCAAGAGGTAGATCGATCGATTTAAGTACTTAAAATTCTGCTTCTCGAAAATTTAATTTCTTTTAAGAACTTATTCTCTCAACTACAAAAGGCATTGCTAAACGATATACTAGCCACCCTAAGAGCAATCCTATGATGGCAAGAAGACTGACAAGCCAAAATCCAAATGGATTTGATACCACACCTGTTGTCGTTAACTCCCGCGTCGTTACTAGTAAAGGAGTGACTGGATTCAGTTGTACAAGTGTTGCTAATCCTCCTCCGTTAGGAAGTGGATAAACTACTGGCGTTAAAAATAGCCAAAAGCCAGTAATGTAAGTAATCCCTTTGAGAATGTCGTTATATAAAACTCCTAGAGGTGCTAGTAGCAAACCGAAACATGTTCCTAGTATGACTAAGTGAATTAATGCTACTGGCGCTAAGATCGCAGTCCAACTTACTGGGATCTGATACCACAAAAACAACGTTATAATTAAAATTAACTTAATAGCAAAACTAAAAAATATCTGACCTAGTTTAGCTAGAATTAGTGCTTCTCGCGGAAAATTAATTTTAACCAACATTTGCTTTGCACTAGTAACTGCTTGAATAGGGCTAGTTAGTGCTTCTACGAATGTCTGCCAAAGGGTCATACTAAACATCACGTAAGCTGGATAAGGCATGTCTGTTGCTCCAATATTTACGATATTGGTATTGTTAGCAAAAGTGAAGCCCAAAGCTGTGATAATAGGTGGAATTACAGCCCAGCAGATTCCAAGTAAGGACTGGCGATATTGAGCGCTAATGTCTCGCACCATTAACTGCCATGCTAGTTCCCGAGAAGCAAGTAGATCTCGCGCCATCTCTTGACATAGCCGAACCGGATTTCTCAGTTGGCTATCGGGCTTGTAAACTACCTTAGACAATTTTTGGTTAACTAATCGAGTCATCTGCGGCTGTTTACCCCTTGTTTTATATATAAATTAGCTAGAATTCTAGATTAGCTTTTCAATTTCTCGCTCTAAGTTTTAATCTCTTCTTGAGTTAGTCGAAAGTAAACTTTTTTCAATATTGGATGGCTTTAGATGTTGTTTACATGCTATTCTGGAGAGTGAATGATGTCGATACCATAAAGTTCAGTCCTAAGAGACTTGAATGACATTCATCTCTAAGTTGTAAAGATTGCTAAATTTTGTTCAAAAAAACACACTGTTCGCGCCGAACAAAATGAGAAAATAACGAACGCTAAAGCCAGAGCTTCTATTGAATTAATTCTGTCTTTACCTATAGCTATTGAATTTTCACAAAAATATCTCCATAATTGTATTCCTGGCGAGAACGAAAACTATTAGGAAAAGACTTAAGAAATTCTTTGACGGGTAACCATTCTTGAAATGTAAACAGTAACGTTTCTGCTGGCGTAATGTTAATATGTAATTCTCCAAGGTGCGACAAGTAGTCAATACAGGCAAGGGTTTTATCAATATTATCTTGCTGAAGATGGTATTCAAATGAAATTAGCGGTATTGGTTGCGTTAATCCCTTTAAAACTTCATACTCCCATCCCTCAACATCGATCTTGCAGTATCGTGGTTTGCCAAATTTAGCGATCGCGCGATCGAGAGTCACTACAGGTACATAAATACTAGATACAACCTCACTTACTGTCCAATTCTGGTCTAGGCTTGAGTGAGCGTGGTGAGTATGAACGTACAATTCAGTAATTCCAGGTTCTGCACCAACGGCGCATTCACATTTGGCTAATTTGCTACGATAGCGACTGCATCGTGCCGCAAGTTCTTTCATACAGTTAGGTTGTGGTTCAAATGCTACCACTCTCATACCGGCTTTGAAAAGTGCTTCTGTCTTCTCTCCAATGTTTGCACCGATATCGAAGCATAGGCTGTCGGGTTCTAATAGCTGAGAGTAGAAGGTGACTTCTTGATGAAATTTTACTAGACGCTCTTGTTTTAGCAATCGCCAATATAATGTTCGAGCTGGGTGATACAACCGATTAGACTGGTATAGATGTTTTATGGTAGAAAGGTTTGCCATATCTCAATTCCTAATAATTTTGTAGCCTACTCCAGGCATGATAAGTGTATTGTCAGTACACAGTTCAACCTTTTCAGAAGGTGTAGACAAATCTTGTTTTCTCTCCAGCATCTCAGTTATAAGTTCTCTAGCTTTGGCTACTGCAACCTGCCAATTTAAACGCTCTTGGTATTCTGAGCGTGTAGCTTTTGCTAGCCGAATATACAGATCGAAATTGCGAAAAGTCTCTTCAATGTATGTAGCATATGTAGAAGCGGGCGTGCTTGCTGGAAAAGATACACCATTTTTTCCGTTTTTAATAATGGTGGGAATACCACCCACGGAACTCGTAACGCAAGGAATACCAAATGAACAAGCTTCACATAGAACGCAACCGTAAGCCTCTGCACGCGCTGGATGAACCAAAAAGTGAGATTGTTCGAGTAGATGCTGCAACTTTGTACTGCCTTCACTGGTAAACTTATCTACCCGTCCGTGAATGCGAACTTTATGACTGATTGCTGGATCGACTGCGAAGTCTGAACCGATAATATCCAACGTCGTAGGAATGCCCCTCTGATTGAGAATACGACAAATCTCAATAGCTGTATCACCACCTTTGCGTTCCCACTCAATACCAATAAATAGTAAGCGGCACAAATCGCGCGATCTGCCAGTGATATAACGCTCAGTATCTTCTGAACTCACTACAAAATCATGGTTTGCACCAAACGGTACTACTGCGACTTTGGCAGATGGAATACCGTAAGTTGAAGTCGCAGTTTTATACGAACATTCAGAGGAGAATATATTTAAGTCTGCACGATTCATCGCCTTACGTTCGTGCTTATGAGCCCACTCAACGCTGAGGGGATGAAGATTTGAGTATACTTTGTAAGCGTCTTGTATGTCAGCAAAGTTAGCATCTCGCCAATAGACAAGTGGAATACTAGGCGGAAAGTAAGCCATCACAGTAGAATCTTGAGCGAGCAAAACATCTATTTTTCGATCGGCAACTAGCTGCTCTGCCTGCCGCGCCATTTGCTCTAGAATCACAGGATGGTATTTACCATAGACATGTGGGCTAAACACTTTTAACCGATTAAGTACTTTAATCCCAGTGTTCACAGACTTAGCTATTAAGTTCTGTTGAACTGGACCAATATATTCAACTCGATCTCCTTGAGCTTCAAATTCTTTAAGAACATGCCATATAATCCCAGAAAATGCTCGGCGGCGAATCTCTGGATCTGCTAAATTCCATCGAGAAACAAATCCAATTCTCATTATTAACCTACTACAATCATTTTAGTTGCTTGTGAATCAAACGAGTTTTCAGTTAAAGGTTAAAAAATTGCGATCGCTAATCAGGATAGATTTATCTATACTATACTTGATATACATATATACGCTCGAAAAATTTTATTTTTAAAGTTTGGGGAAACGTTACGCTTATGATAGCTGTTAAGCTCAGACTTTGTTGATATGGAAAAGTTCTGATATTTTATGAAGGATAAGCAACGCTATGAATATATGGCGGTTCTATTTGAATTACGAACATCTAATTGAAAGATTTAATAGTTGATATTGGGTAAGTACGCTGACAATATATTATTCACTTTGCAATTGGTTGAGAAGCCTATAAAAATATCTATAAGTAATAGAACTTATCTTATTCTTGAAGTTCTACAAAAAACTTACCATGTTCTCCACACACTAATTCTTCCACGGTAGAATTACTCTCAATAATTTGTTGTCGATCGCCTGAGTTACTCATAAGAAACAGAAATAATTTATGTTTTCCCATATACCATAACCGTCGATTACAATAGGGACAGTAAATAGGTGGAATGTTTCGATCTTGTTCACAGTGCTTTTCAAGCATAAAAGAGTATAGTTGAATAAGGATATGTGTTGATGACAGCGAGTACTTTACTTTGAAGTAAAATAATTGTTGTCATACTTGTCTTTTGCGATCGGTTATTATATTTCAACATTTATCACCTTTAACTCAAATGAAATTACTATGCGTACACGAGATAGTAATTTCATTTACACTAGAAATATAAGTTGCATAACTATAGCAGTTCTAAATGATTTATAAAGTATGCTTCTAGCCTGCGGCAGGCTGGAAGCCTGTTCCACGTTCATGAATCAAATAGGATTGCCCCAGTAAATATATTGTTAAATTCACGGCTTGTTTAAAAGTAATATAGGTTAATAAATTATTGGATTTATTTTGTTTGAGTTTAAATTTAAAGAGCTAATTTAAAAAAACATTGTAAACGATAAAAGCAAAACCTATTTTTTCAAACTAAATATGCAGTAGCTCATAGAAATAGCTACTACCTAACATTTTAGACCAAGTGGTTCAATTCAATATCAGGCTAATTGTTTAACATCCGAAGCTCTGAAGGAACGCGCTCGGCGATCGCATACCAAACAGAAAGAATTTGAGCGTCAGTCAGGCGCTCTATATGATTAATAAAGAGCTGACAAAGCACGTCAGTATTATTATTAGCTAATAATGAGATTGTAGAGGAGTTAGCATTAGCTACGGTGTAACTCAAATGATTTTCGTTTGAGTTTTGAAACAGCGATTGACCATACACAATTGGTTCTGAGGTATGGCTTTCAGACTGTAGTTCTTGCTCATCTATTAGTAAATTAGATGTAGGTACGATAGAAACAGAAGTAGGTTGCTGTGAAAAACTTACTGCTGAAGACCGATCTTTTTCTAAAGTTTTAGCTTCAATGTCAATTGTAGTTGATTCGGGTTCAGGTTGGATTACTTTTTTATATTTTTGAGTAATTACCTTAGCTTTAGAGTAAGTAATTGTCTCTCCTGAACTAGCGCGACGGAGAGCCTCTTGACGAGCTACTTCAGGCGTAGAAGGAGCAGCCAGAAGATAGAGGGCAGAATTAGCAATATTTAAATGGGTAAAATTTACACATTTAAACTGTTCGCTGACTTGGATGAATTTGGTTGAAGCAGAGACACTCCAATCAAATTCAGCTTTTAGCCACTTTCGGAAACGTCCATGTTCTAGCTGTTGCTTAACTGCTCTCAACTTTTGTCCAATATGAATAATATCTTGAGAGGTACGACGCATTAAACTTTTGATCTCAGTGGTATTTTGCTGAATAGCGGCTCGCGTTTCACTGTCTAGTTCAGCATAGTTAAAAGTAACTATCTCAGTAGTAGATGATAGTTCTTGCAATTCAGAAGATAGCTGAGTTGAAGCCATAGTATTCTCCTTCTCTCAGAATTAAAAAATGCCAGAGCTATTGATGTTGCATTGAAGTATGGATTTTATTTAAGGAACAGCTCTTCATATAAACAAACTACTAATTTTAAATATGCGGAGTCTATTAACTACTGTCCAGTGGGGAAAGTTCAGGTATCTTATAGTAGTCGGATAATAGTATTATCAAGTGAATAGTAAGTTCATAGAATAAAAACTATTTATTACATTGTTGTTGTTGCGATCGCTAAATTGCTAATATTGGCTCAAATAGAGAACTACAGTTTTTGTTCAAGTACGTATCTTTTTTGTGAGGAAGCGCGAAGGTACATAAACAATTAAAAAAGAATATTGGGATTTGCAAGGAGGTGCGATTACTATGGAATCTAGAATTCAATAATTCTGAAGTAGAAAACTAGTTATACTTAAACTTCTCAGTTCATAGTGAATGCTCTCTCTAAAGTTATAGATAATTGTTCTTTCTGCTACAGGCAATAAAATTTTATAAACTATGGAACCGTTCCTGAACTTTCCTGTATCGACAACCTTTATAGAGAGGGAAATAATAGAATGTGTTTACTCAAACAGCACTCTTTATTTTTTTGCCAATGAAGAAGGCAAACATAGCGAATGCTTTATGTTATTCATGATGCTCGGCAAATTCAAATAAATTGCGCATCCGTAGAAAATTTACGAATTATTGTAAAATTCTGAATTCAATCGGATTTGCGATAGTAATGAAGTCAGTGCATCTAGCTCATGAAACCTAGAAGGCTAGCGTCATAAAAAATGTTATTAATTAAGTTTTTCAAACTCAATTTTCACCATACTCTGTTGAATTCATCCAAAACAGCTTACTTACTGGTTTAGCTCCAACTAATTGTTCTGACAATTTGAACAAATAGTATTGATTTAACAAAATCTATTATTTTTAGCTGTGATATGCAAGCTCGCCTAATTGCTTTTTACCTTCCTCAGTATCACCCTATCCCAGAAAATGATGAATGGTGGGGTAAGGGATTTACTGAGTGGACTAACGTCACTAAAGCTAAACCTTTATTCTCAGAGCATTATCAGCCTCATTTGCCTGCCGATTTGGGCTTTTATGATTTGCGTCTATCTGAGACTCGTCAGGCTCAAGCAGACTTAGCTAAAGAGTATGGAATTTATGGCTTTTGTTATTATCACTACTGGTTCAATGGCAAGCGTTTATTAGAACGCCCTTTCAATGATGTTCTAAATTCTGGAAAACCAGATTTTCCTTTTTGCCTTTGTTGGGCGAACGAAAATTGGACGAGAAGATGGGATGGTAAAGAGCAGAATTTGCTATTCAAGCAAGTTTACAGCGAGGAAGACGATAGGTTACACATGCAGTGGCTTGCTAAGGCATTCTCAGATCGTCGATATATCAAAGTTGATGGTAAGCCTTTATTTTTAGTGTATCGAGCTACGAAACTACCAAATCCGAAGCAAACCGTAAAAGTTTGGCGTGAGGAGGCAAAAAGACTTGGTGTTGGAGAAATTTTCCTCTGTAGAGTCGAAAGTTTTGCTAGCGAACAAGAAGATCCAGGATTGATTGGCTTTGATGCATCTGTGGAGTTTCAACCAGACTGGACTCAACTAGGTTTACCTCTGCAAAAAGGTAGGTTTTGGCATCTAGCTAGAAAGTTAGGACTAGCCCATCAAGCTTATGGAACTCACAACATATATGATTACTCTACTGTTGTTAAACGTATGCTTGCGAAGCCAAATCCAAGCTATCAGCGATTTTCCTGCGTTACACCATCATGGGACAATACTGCACGCCGTCAAGCTGGTGCCATAATTCTCCAAAATTCTACACCTCAAGTTTACGAGTCTTGGTTAAGAACGATTGTTGACAACACTTTAGCTAGTAACTACTCTACCGAGAAAATTGTTTTTATCAATGCTTGGAATGAGTGGGCTGAGGGTAATCATCTTGAACCTTGTCAGAAATGGGGACATGCTTATTTAGAAGCTACGCGAATGGCACTGAGAGATAGGAAAACTGACTTTACAACCTCCTTATCAAGAGAAACATGCCTAAAGTAAGCGTTATTATTCCAAATTATAATCATGCTCAGTTTCTCGAACAACGCATCCAAAGTGTCTTAGATCAAACTTATCAAGATTTTGAAATTATTTATTTAGATGATGCTTCTACAGATAATAGTAATGAGGTATTTGCAAAATTTGCTAACAACTCTAGGATTCGAGCAATTTACAATCAAACGAATAGTGGCTCTCCATTTAAACAATGGAATAAAGGAATTCGTTTAGCACAGGGAGAGTATGTTTGGATTGCCGAGTCAGACGACTACGCAGATAAACGACTGCTTGCAGAGCTGGTTGACAAGCTAGATAATAATCCTACAGTTGGGTTAGCCTATTGCTTGTCATGGTTTATTGATGAGCGCGATCGCTCTATATTTAATAGTAAGGATTTACTCTATTTCCCCGACAAGGAACGATGGGAGAAAGATTTTGTAAATAATGGAATAGATGAATGTAGTAAATACCTAATTTTTGAAAACATAATTCATAACGCTAGTGCAGTTTTGATCAGGCGTAGTATCTACGAAAAAGTAGGATATGCAGACGAATCTTTGCGGCTCTGTGGAGACTGGTTGCTGTGGGTAAAAATGCTTCTAGTTTCTGATATCGCTTTCATAGCAGAAACGCTTAACTATTACCGCGCCCATTCAGAAACAGTAAGATATGAAGCTAGTAGAAATGGGGTCTTTGCAGAGGAAAGCTATCAGATTGTACGTTATATTTTAGCTAATATAGACTGCCCGAAAGAGGTTGTCGAGCAAGTCTGTGAAACGAGAATTCATCGATGGTTGAAAATCATGTTTTCCAAGAATGAGAAAACATCTTGGGAACGCCAATACAAGATCTATAAAGTTGCTAGCACGGTAGACTCAAAGCTTAATTTTAGGCTTACTAAAAAAATTATTAAAAAGCTTTTAGTAAACGTTTAGTCTTGAAGCATTCAGTATAGTTCTTGCTTTTTTCCGCTTGTAGCCTAAACCTTTTATCCTAACGTCAGTTTGTTAGTACTGAATGAAAGAAGAATAACTTACCGACCTAAAAAAAGAAAGGATAATCTTTATGAAACTTGCAAGCTCAATCCGGTATGGTGGTCAATTAGTGGCAGCAGAAGAATGTAGTTATGATGATTTTTTATTATTAGGTCTTCATTGCCCAGAATGTCAGGAACCTGTTATCCTCCGAAATACTTATCAACGACAACTCCAGAATGGAAAAATCGTTAATATAAGTGCTGCATTTGTTCATAGAAAAGCGATCGATCCAGCCACAGCTCAATTATGCCATTTGCGCGTCAGTCGTTACGATAAAACAGAGATCGAGCATCGTGCTTCGATCGCCAGGGGTCAACGAGAAAAGCTCTTAAATATGTGGTTTTGGGAGGTCTTTGGTGCTTATAGTCCTTCGTTTAATATGTATAAAAATCTTTTACAAAAAGAGGGTTTCCCCAAACATTGGTCGCCAAGGCTAAAACTCTTTAAGCGATACGTTAAGGAAAATAAACAACAGATTCTCAAAACTGCTAAACTGCTTGTGGAGAGATCTCCAAGCGTTCTTGACAGAGCCACATTACTAAATCCTTCTCCTGATGCAAAAGAGCAAAAAAATCATTTTTTAAAAGTTGCTAGGCGTGTTAGTAAACTTAATATCGAACTACACTTAGCTATTTGTTCAGAAGTTTTAGATTTTTTATCACAACCTCGCTCTAACGACCTACTCCTCAAGGTTGCAATGTTGTGCGTATTAGCAACGCACGCGAGTGAAGATAGCACCTCGCTAGCAATAGAAGAAGTACTACCGATATCATGGTTTGTATCATGGTTAGTTTTCACCCCGTGGGCAGATGAATTTGCTAAATTATCTGAAAAATCTCGTCCAGAAGAACATACTACACAACAGCTCAAACAGGCAGAAAAGGCTCTGAGGCGTATGGTTAGACAGTGCAGAGCTAGAAAACAACCTTATGATGAGGCTCAGCTCAGGGAGCAGTTACTTTCTACTGCTTCAGTTGCTAGAAATTAACTCGACTAACGTAATAACTTACAGATTTAGATTAAAGATATAAAAGGTACTGAGGATGCAAAAACAAAAGCGCGCGTTAATTACTGGCATCACAGGACAAGATGGCTCTTACCTCAGTGAGTTTTTGCTAGAGCAGGGCTATGAAGTGCATGGTATTATTCGTAGAACCTCTACATTTAATACTGACCGAATCGATCATATCTACGAAGATCCGCACCAAAAGGGAGCGCAGTTATTTTTGCACTATGGAGACTTAACTGATGGCACTACATTACGTCGCATTTTAGAAGAAGTTCAACCAATAGAAATTTATAATTTAGGCTCTCAATCCCATGTGCGGGTGAGTTTTGACTCGCCAGAATATACTGTAGATTCGGTGGGAATGGGAACGCTACGCTTGTTGGAAGCGATTCGCGACTACCAGCACAGAACTGGAATTCAGGTACGGTTCTACCAGGCAGGCTCCTCAGAAATGTTTGGTTTTGTGCAGGAAGTACCGCAAAAGGAAACCACACCATTTTATCCACGTAGCCCCTATGCCTGTGCTAAAGTTTACGCCCACTGGCAAACAATCAACTATCGCGAATCATATGGGCTATTTGCTTGTAACGGCATATTGTTTAACCACGAAAGCCCGCGACGAGGAGAAACTTTCGTCACTCGCAAGATTACACGCGCGATCGCTCGGATTGTCGCTGGTAAGCAAAAAGTTCTCTACTTGGGCAATCTAGATGCCAAAAGAGACTGGGGCTATGCCAAGGATTACGTCAGAGCCATGTGGATGATGTTACAGCATCCACATGCAGATGATTACGTCATTGCAACCGGTGAAACCCACTCGGTGAAGGAGTTCCTCGATCTCGCTTTTAGTTATGTCAATCTGGATTGGCAGCGTTATGTGGAATTTGACGATCGCTACCTCAGACCAGCGGAAGTAGACTTGTTGATCGGAGATGCTACCAAGGCGCAACAAAATCTGGGCTGGAAACCTTTAGTAACGTTTGAGCAACTAGTAGCCTTAATGGTAGAAGCCGACTTGAGAGCTATAGGTCAAACTTCACCTAACTGTAGTGGTACGTATGCGATCGAGGATATTGCCACGATTCGGCATGAAATGATTTCTTCCCATAACTAAAGTAGTCAGAAAATGACCTGTCGAAGTCATTATTTTTTTTATCTAATTGAGGTTGTTATCAACCAATGGTTACTCAATCGAGATCGGTTTTAGTAACAGGCGCTGCCGGCTTCATTGGTCGATACGTCTCCCGTTACTTTTTAAGGCAAGGTTGGACTGTTATCGGTATCGATACTTCTTCTGTTAAACATGCTTCCCTACTCAACTTATCAGCCTATTACCAAATTCATCTGCCAGATATGGCATTAGGCGATTTGTTACAAAAACACTCTCCTCACGTTTGCATTCATTGTGCTGGTAGCGCCTCCGTTAATTTATCTGTTACAGATCCAGCTAAAGACTTCTACGCTAATACAGGAGTGACATTTGAGCTACTTAATACTTTGCGTCTTAATGCTCCAGATTGTCGGTTTATCTTTTTATCGAGTGCAGCAGTTTATGGAAATCCGCAGTCACTACCTGTGAGTGAATCTCATTTTCCTCTACCAGTTTCACCATATGGATTTCATAAATGGCAGTGCGAACAATTGTGTTTAGAGTTTACCAATGTTTATGGTTTACCAACTGCTAGCGCTAGAATTTTTTCAGCTTACGGTCCTGGTTTACGACGACAGGTAGTCTGGGATATTTTTCAAAAAATCATTACGCAAAGGTCGCCAACGCTACAAGGAACGGGTCGAGAAAGCCGTGATTTTATTCATGCTATTGATATCGCTGCGGCTTTATTTGTTATTGCCACTACTGGCTCTATGCAGGGTGAAGTTTATAATATTGGTAGCGGTCGTGAGGTGACTATTGCAGAGTTAGTAAGTCTAGTTCTAGATACACTATGCTACGACTGTAATCCAGATTTTGATGGAGTTGTACCTACAGGTGTACCGCTTTATTGGAAAGCAGATACAACAAAATTAAGTACTTTAGGATTCGATCCAACTGTGAGTTTGGAACAGGGCATTAGCTCTTTTGCAAGCTGGTGTCGTGCGGAATTAGTAGGGGTATGACTTATATGTATACTATGATGCATAATAAGTGACATAAAAAATTAATCTATCTATAGTAGTTCTAAATAATTTGTAAAGTAGGCTTCTAGCCTGCGGCAGGCTAGAAGCCTGCTCCACGTTCATGAATCAAATAGGATTGCTATAGAAGATATATGTCTCTAACCCGAGGCGGACATAAATATATTATTTGTTTGAGATAACAAAACAAGTAGATAGATTGATGTATAAATAAATTAATACTAACGATGAAGTTTCGACGCTTGACCTGCTAATACACTAATCTAGTCAAGCTCGATTAAAAATACATTTATTTTTACAAATAAACTTTTTTATTCTGCTATTGTTTGCTATTATTTAAAGTAAGTTAAAAAGGATAGCAACATTCAGGTAAGTCATAGTTGTTTGAGTCATGCATATCTGACTAGCTGACTTCTGTTGCAGTATGAGGTTTTCAAGAAGATATTCCGAATACATTTTAGCTACCTTAGATAAGATAGGTTAGTCTTTAACAGAAATAATGAAGTTGCCCGATCGCGATTTTTATTATTTTTAGCTTCCGAAATACGCTATTGCGATCGCCAATCCTTGCAACTATCATTTTAATGTCAGCAAACCAATCTTATCGGCGCAGCGAGACAAAATCTTCTTTTTCGCACTGCTTTCGACTTAACGATAATTCATTCTCTCTGCACCTCACTCCAACCACGTACTTGAAAGCATCTGTTAAAACATTTAACACTGAAGGAATTAGTGATGGCTGATACTAGTCTAGATAACGAGCGACTGTCTGTAGAGCATAGAGTAGAGAATAGAGCCAATGCAACCGATCTTCGGCAACTATTTACAGTTTTACTGCGTCGCCGCCTTTTGATCTTAAGTCTTTTCTGCATTCCTCTGTCCGCCTCAAGCTTTCTGGCACTGATGGCAAAGCCGACATATCAGAGTTCTATGCAATTGCTAGTCAGCTCTAATCTTTACCAGGGACAAAACAGTAATGCACAAGGAGGAGTAGAGGAGAGTGATTTTACTGACTCAAATCTTAAAGTTGACTACACGGCACAACTTAGCGTGATGACAAGTCCAAAGCTCGTAGAGAGGGCTGTGGAACTACTTCGTCCTGAGTACCCTAATATTACAGTAGAAGAGATCAACGGCAAACCAGCGAAAGTTAAACAATCACCGCTAAAAGTAACTCAAGTAGAAAGCGGAACAAAAACTTTGCAAACACTCAGTCAAGTTTTTGAAGTAACTTTTGTAGCAGGAGACCCTATTAAGAGTCAAAAAGTTCTTCAAGCACTACAAAATGTCTATCAAATTTATAATTTAGAACAGCAGAAATTACGCCTAACCAATGGACTTGCTTTTGTTAACGAGCAATTGCCCAAAATCCGAAAAGATGTGTCACAGGCTGAGGCGAACCTAGAAAATTTTCGCAAGCAAAATAAACTACTCGACCCAGAAGTACAGGCAAAAAATTTGTTGGATGCACTTGCGGCTGTCGAGAGCGAGCGACGAACAATTCGCGCCCAGTTTCAGGATCAACAAGCTCGCTACAATAAGCTACAGCAGCAAATAAGTCGATCGCCACAACAAGCACTCATTGCCTCTCGTCTCAGCCAATCTCCTCGTTATCAGTCATTACTGGATGAAATTCAAGCACTAGATGTCACTTTAGAAAAGCTGCGGGTGCAATACAGAGACGATTACCCCAAAGTTCAAGATTTACTCAAGCAGCGTCAAAACCTAATTGGTTTATTACGTACGGAAGCAGGGCGCTCTGCGGATCGATTACCTGCCCAACTAAGTACCACAGAAAAATCTCTGCCCAAACAACTACAGCTTGGCGATTCTGACCGGAAGCTAGTTGATGCCTTGGTTGATGCACAGGTAGTTTGGTTTGGTTTGAGTGCCCGCGACCAAAGCCTTGCTAAATCGGAACAGCAACTGCGCTCTACTCTGCTTAAATACCCACAACTATTAGCAGAGTACAACCGTCTCATGCCAGAAATTGCGATCAATCGAAAAACCCTGGAGCAACTTCTCCAGACGCAACAAAATTTGGGGATTAAAATTGCGCAGGGCGGATTTAACTGGCAAATCATCCGAGATCCCGAACCTGGCGTATACATGGGAACTGGCAGAATAATGCTTTTGGTATCAGGGGCAGTATTTGGTTTAGTTTTAGGTATTGGAGCTGCCTTTCTTCTTGAAGCACTCGATGATACAATTCACTCTTGCGACGAACTACAGAAACTGAGTTCCCTACCTGTATTAGGTATTACACCAAAATTACCAAACTTTGAGCTTAAGAAGCCGTCGATCGCTCTACCTTTCTTCAAACAGCAAAGTTTAACCTCTCAACGAATACAAGCATTAAACTGGTTTCCTTTCCGCGAGTCGATGGATCTGATATATCAAAACATTCAAATCTTAGGTTCGCCCCTATCCTTCAAGTCTTTGCTACTCACTTCAGCACTGACTGGTGAGGGTAAGTCAACACTGGCTGCGGGTATGGCACTGAGTGTAGCCCGTTTACAACGGCGAGTTCTCCTAATTGATGCGGATCTACGACGCTCCAATATTCACAAACTACTGAATCTATCTAACGATCGAGGGTTATCTACACTATTGACTGAAGAAGCAGATGTACGGGAGCGGGATTGCATTCAATCTGTGCAACCTTCACTGGATGTTTTGACGGCAGGACCAACACCAACAGATATAGTTAAGCTATTAAGCTCTCAACGCATGAAGCATCTAATCGAGTCTTTTGAACAATCTTACGATTTGGTACTCGTAGATGCTCCTCCTATATTGGGATTGGCGGATGCCAGCATTGTTGCATCACTCTGTAGTGGTACTGTGGTAGTCGAACGCCTGAATCGCGTGACTCGATTTGACCTCAATCAATCTTTAGAAGCCTTAAGTAAGCTGAACGTTATTGGAGCCATAATTAATGAGTCTAAGGAGTGTAACAGTAGGTACACTGTATATGACGGGACTTCCCAGGACAATCTAGAGCGGGGTTTTACAACTAACCCTAATTTAGCAGGTAGAGGAATTTTCTAGAATTCAGTCGTGAGACAGTAAGAACACACAGGCTGCTAGATTCTCAGATGACTTGGGAGAATACATCGTATTCCAAGAGATTTTCCAACTTAGGTTCCATCTAGTTTCACCTATAGACAGATGAGATTGCTTAAACCTTCTGCCAAAAGATCCGTCCTTTTCCATGTTGTCCTGGCGATCGCATGTACAGCAACAGTGGTTCTTTCTACTTTCAATGATGCTGTTAGTACGTCTGATGCTTTTCAAGTTAGGGTAAGTTCAAAACAACCTGGTAACTTATTTATTGAGTCTCAGCCAGTTGACTTAATGATTCAAGTTTCAGGAAATAAGCCTGACGTTGTAGAGTATAAGATCCGGGAACATAATGGTTCTTGGACTAGCAATGCTAAGATTCCATTACGATCTCAGGTCGATCCACTTAAAGGGATTCCGTTGCATCTTCAACTACCTAGTCGTGGATTGTATTACTTGACAGTTTCAGCCCGCGCAGGGCAGTCAAAAGTTGAGGCTAAAACCAAAGTTGGGGTGGTGTTCGATCCTAGTCCAGTTAACCCTGACTCTCGCTGGGGTTTGTTTACAATTCCTTATGATGGAGAAAACGATCCTGCTAAAGCAGCCGCTTTAGCTCGCAGCCACCGACTACTGGGTGCTGCTTGGAGTCGCCTCAACTTTTGGCATTGGTCTTATGAAAATCTACAAGTTAAGCCGACCTCAGCTCAAGCGCGGGATTTAAAAATCTCTGCCTCTTCAAATCAACTTCAGCCAACAGATAAAACAGAGTCTGACAACTTTTTTCAAAAAATCGTTGCAAAAGCTGATTTTCTGAAACTGCATACTTTGTGTCCCTTGCTTAGTGCCAACAAAAATGATTCGCAGGTTTCAGTTAGTTTTAGCAAGTGGAAAGGAATAGCTCAGGCTCTGCATCGGGAAGGGATTAGCGTTATGGGCGAGTTTGCAGAAATGCCTCGCGAATTGTCTTCTCGTCCACAGGAAACCCAAGAAACAGGCGAAGGTGCAGCAGTATGGGCGCGTGTAAAGCCGAGAGACTATCAGTTATGGAATCAACTTGTGGAGAAAACTGCGCGGGAGTTTAAGCAAGAAATTCAATTTTGGGAAATCTGGAACGAACCAGATGCTAATAACTTTTGGTTAGGAACACCAGAGGAATTTGCCGAACTGATCCGGCAAACTGCCAGAGCAGTGAAATCTGCTAACCCGAAAGCTCAAATTGTTGCATCTGGTTTTACTAGTCATGGCGTGTCCTTTCTAGATCGAGTGCTAAAGCAAGGCGTAGCTCCTCTCATCGATGTCTTTTCTTTTCACACTAATGACTTAGCCCCTTATAAAGCCTTACTCTCAAAACACGGCGTGCCAGCGGAACGTCCCATCTGGGGAACGGAAGATCCAACTTTAGTTAGTCTTAGAGGGATGAAGGAAGGATATGCACGGCAATTTCATTTCTTCCACAAACGATTTGGCACGAATTACGATAGCTTTGCTGCACTTGTAGATCGCGACTTAACGCCGCTCCCAGATGGAATTACTTACTCAGTAGCGGCGCATATTATCGGTAATGCGCAGGTAGTGGAAAGCATAGATCGCCCATCCGCGCAAATTTACGTCTTTCAAAAAGGCAACGAGGCGATCGCAACATGGAAAGTCTTACAAGCTGGTTTGAGTGGTGGAAGTGTCACTTATGCAGTAACACCTTTACCAGGTAAAACTCCTCAGCTTATTGATGCCATGGGTCGCAGCAAACCCCTAAAGCTTAAGAATGGTGAGGTCACTCTACCAATCGACCAAACGACATTCATCCGAGATGCAAGTAAAATTAAAATAGCCAAGTACAGCCTACCGCGAGAGAAATCCGATCCTTTACAGTACGTATTTTTAGCCAAAACAGGTAAATGGACAAAGGAATGGATGTTGGCTCAACCTGGAAAGCACAATCCTCCACCTGCGAGTGACTTCTGGCAACCTTTTCTGCAAATATTTGCAAGCAGCGAACCCAGTCCAGAAGGATACTCAGTCGAGATCCCGATTAACGTGCCTAAGCCTGGACGTTACCAGTTACTGTTTACGGGCATAACCACAAACTCCTTACTTGAGAAGTATCGTTGGACATCACCGTTTGCATGGAGTATTGATGGAGGTCAGAAGACACAAGTTACAGCTCCGCTTAAAAGCTATTGGCGTGTCAATCGGCAGACACAAACTAAGAATGAATTGGTCAAACCAGAGGAGATGGCAGCTACGGGTGGTCCAGAACTTTATCAAGAACTTGGTGTTGTAGAGTTATCTCAAGGTCAGCATACTTTTCGCCTTGAGTTGACCGCAGGAAGGACAACTCCAGATAAACTCTATACCACTTTTTTTGAAGGTATTGTTCTAAGACCTATTCAAGAAAACTAAGTTTGAGAATGAACCATTAACGAGCGATCGCCCCGCTGAAAGCTTGCACGAATCATTTAGCGATCGCCAATAGACCAATATTATCAGTCTTAATTAGCATCAAGCTGCGGATAAAGTTGTTCACAACTAACGCTCTTCAACATCTAACTAATAGTTACTAAACTATTCAAACCTTAGTCAAAAAATAACAAGCCATGTTATTTACCAGCCCAGAATTTGCTATTTTCTTTTTAGTTACTTTTATAATTTACTACTTGCCGTTTTTTCAAAAACAGCAACCCATAATCATCATTGCTGGAAGTTTCATTTTCTACGGATGGAACTCCTCATGGCTTACTGGATTGCTAGCGCTATCAATTAGCCTTAACGCGATTGCTAGTTTTCAAATAATCAATTTATTGAACAAACGCAAAAAACGCCTTTGGATGACTTTAGGCATAGTAGGAAACTTGCTTATTTTAGGTTTTTTTAAATACGGCATACTTATAACTAATTTTATTACTACTACTTTTCATATATCAAATGTTTTGACCGATAGCATTATCACCTTGCTATCCGATCTACCAGTACCTATTGGTTTATCTTTTTACACATTTTTATCTATTGGTTTACTAGTCGATCTTACTAGAGAACAAAGTTTTGTTTTAAGAGGAAGTTATAGCAAAAAAATCAGTTTCAGGCATCATCTTCTTAGCACGTCATTGTTTATTACTTTCTTTCCCAGCTTAATTTCAGGACCTATTTCAAGAGCAAGTGACTTTTATGCTCAAATTCAACCAAAATTTTTGAAGAATATACCTTGGTACGATGTTTTGCGATCGCTGATAATTGGCTATTATTTAAAAATGGTAATAGCTGACAATTTAAAGGATTACACGTACTGGATTAGCTTTCCTTACTATCAAAGCTTAGGAACTATGACAAATATAGTTCTATTAGTTGGCTACTCAATACAGATATTTGCAGATTTTGCTGGTTACTCATTAATAGCGATAGGTCTAGCTGCGGCTCTAGGTTATAGACTACCACAAAACTTTAATTTTCCTTATGTATCTCTCTCGCTGTCAGAATTTTGGAGACGCTGGCACATTTCATTATCAACATGGCTAAGAGACTATTTATACTTTCCTTTGGGAGGGAATAGAAAAGGTAAAATTAGAACCTATATCAACTTGATAGTCGTTATGACACTAGGCGGACTGTGGCATGGAGCAACATGGAACTATGCAGTATGGGGTATTTTCCACGGTTGCGGATTAGCTGTAGAAAGATTACTAGGTGTCAATCAAACATCAAAAGAAATACAAGCTCGGTCAAATTCTTTTTGGCAGCAATTCTTATTAGATTTAATTCGTTGGTTTCTGATCTTTAGCTTTGTTTCAATAGGTTGGATATTCTTCAAATTAGTTAATTTTGATGCTGCAATAGATTTTTTCATTACTTTAACTAGAAATATTCATCAAAAATTGTCTCTCGACCTCATCGTCCCTACTACTTTATTTGCTTTACCAGTTATTATCTCGCACTCATTTTATCTCTTAACTTATAAATATTTTTCTAATCATAAACTACTAAAAAATATTTCATTAAAAAGTGGTATGGATTTAGTCTTAGGAATACTACTAGCACTGACTCTTCTCGATGCTGGCAGCACTGATACATTTATATACTTTCAGTTTTAGGAGCGATCGCATGTTTTTTATTTCTAACTTAAGTTTAGTAATTCGTCCGTTATTAGTTTGTATAGCTTGCCTTATTTTATATCAAAGTTCTATATTCTATGGTTTTTTACCTTCTAGTGAAGGAATCAATCAATGGCAAGCTAATATTATTAAAGCAGAAAAATATATTTACGATCGAAGCTCAACACCTATTGTTTTAGTAGGAAGTTCATTAGCAAATAATCTTCCTATTAAATATTTCAGCAATCGAGCAACTAATTTAGGTATGTCTGGAGGTTCTACCCAAACTGGCTTAGAGATTGTTAGAAGAAAAGACATAAAACCGCGTTTATTATTAGTTGAATTAAATGATACTATCGGGCGAAAATTAGATACTAAGTTAGTCAATCCTTTATTTCATCCTTTAACATCATTTATAAAAATTCATTTTCCGATGTTTAGGCAAGAATATCGTCCTACTAGCGTTTTAATACAGTATTTAGAAAATGAGTATAAACAAAGAAATGTAAGAGACGTTGAACGCCAAGATGAAAAACAAGTTATTAATTCAGATTTTCGTAAAAAAATGATAGAACAGTTGGTTGAGGATCGTAATATTGAACTAGATACTCAACAAAAACAGTTGATAGTAAAAGAAGCTGAATTTATCAAAAATCAAATTGCAGATATTCAAAAAGAAGCTGTTCGAGTTATTTTATTTGATATACCTGGCGAACCAGTTGTTGATAATACTACAAAACAAAGGCAAATTAGAGAATTACTAAAATCGCTTTTTCCGAAAAACTCTTTTGAGTGGTTACCAGAATTACCCGCTGGTAAATGGATAACGAGTGATGGAATTCATTTAGTCCAGTCAAATGCTAAAGAGTATGTTTCTCAACTCGATCGAGTAATTAATAAATTACTGAATCAAAGTCACAACTAACTGATTTTTTCTGATTTTTTCTCCATTGAAACTTAGGTTTTGAAAATTTAGAATAAGGGAGTTAAAACTATTTCTGGAGATGCGATCGTGCGAGCCTTAAATGTTGCTAAAAGTGCAGTAAAAAATTTTGCTTTTCACAAGCTGGGGAGATGTAATGTATGTGGAAAAATATCGTTATTCGTCTGCTTGGATGTGGATATGGCACGCAATAATATGTACTGCATGTTTTGTCGTAGCTCGTCTAGAAAAAGACACGTTGCCAAAATCATTCTTAGTGAAGTTATTCAAAATACTCCTTCTATTTCTTGTATTCCAAAAAAACAAAGCTTAAAAATTTATAGTACTGATACGAACGATGCTTTTTATAAAGTATTACGTAATTATGACTCATACACATCCTCAATTTTCTCACCTAATATCAAAACAGGAACGGAAATTCATGAAAGAGTATTTTGTCAAAATTTAGAAAAATTAACTTTTGATAATGAAACTTTCGATCTTGTCATCACAGAAGATGTATTTGAACATG
The DNA here is from genome assembly GCF_003015105.1 of Chroococcidiopsis sp. CCALA 051. Taxonomy (NCBI): domain Bacteria; kingdom Bacillati; phylum Cyanobacteriota; class Cyanophyceae; order Chroococcidiopsidales; family Chroococcidiopsidaceae; genus Chroococcidiopsis; species Chroococcidiopsis sp. CCALA 051. The sequence goes on from NZ_PYCI01000013.1 coordinate 42,334, forward strand.
TCAGAGATTATCAAAGAGGATTTTCTGAAGTCAATCGAGTTTTAAAAACAGGAGGTTATCATATTTTTACTGTTCCTTGTTATTTTGATAGACCGACTCTTGTTCGCGTTGATACTTCTACGGATGAGGACGTATATCTTTTGCCTCCCGAATATCATGGAGATAAAATTCGCGGCAAGATTTTAGCCTATAGAACTTTTGGAATCGATCTTTTTCATTTCTTACACTCGCTCGGATTTGAGACAAGAGTGGATTTTTCTAATTACTCCGACCAAAAACTAGGAATTTTTAACAGCTATGTTTTTATTACTAGAAAGGTTTTTCATCATGAAAGTCTCTCTGTCACTGCGGTAGATCCTAGTTATTATCAACTTCATTCCAGCGAAAATTAACGTAAAACTAGTCGTTTTACATCATCAACTGAGGTATATCAAATGAAAGGCATTATTTTAGCTGGTGGCTCTGGAACTCGACTTTATCCTTTAACTCGTGTTGTTAGTAAGCAGTTAATGTCTGTTTACGACAAACCAATGATTTACTATCCCTTATCCATACTAATGCTAGCGGGGATTAGAGAAATATTGATTATTTCTACACCTAACGATCTACCGCTGTTTCAAGAGTTATTGAAAGATGGTAGTCAGTGGGGATTGAAGTTTAGTTATATCGAACAGCCTAAACCTGAAGGGTTAGCGCAAGCTTTTATCTTAGGTCAAGATTTTATTCAAAACGAACCAGTTTGTCTGATTCTAGGTGATAACATTTTTCACGGACATGGGTTAAGTGAAATATTAGCTCGTGCTTCCATGCTTCGCAAAGGAGGATTAATATTTGGTTATCCAGTTAAAGACCCGCGACAATACGGTGTAGTTGAGTTCGATCCTCGCGGACGTGCTGTCAGTATTGAAGAAAAACCTCTCATTCCTAAATCCAAGTATGCAGTACCTGGAATATACTTTTATGACTCTCAGGTAGTGAAAATCGCTACGAGCCTTAAGCCTTCTGCTCGTAATGAATTAGAAATTACAGATGTGAATTCAGTTTACCTCAACCGAGGTCAGCTAAGAGTAGAGGTTTTGGGTCGAGGATATGCTTGGTTGGATACAGGTACACACGAATCGTTGCATCAGGCAGCTAACTTTATTCAAACTTTAGAAGAACGGCAAGGACTCAAAATTGCTTGCATTGAAGAAATTGCCTATCGACAAGGATATATTGACTCAGTTCAGTTGCGCTACCTTGCTAAACCTATGCTCAAAAGTAGTTATGGAAGATATTTGATGGAGCTTCTAGACGATGAATCTCATGTGATGACGACACTCAGCGAGCTAGAGCAGGCATTTTATGCGCTTAAAGGATAGAACCATGAGAGTTATAGAAACTGCCATTCCTGACGTTCTCATAATTGAGCCGCACGTGTTCGGAGATAACCGAGGCTTCTTTTACGAAAGCTATAACGAAAAGGCTTTTTGGGAAAAAATCGGCATTTCAGCTCGTTTTGTCCAAGACAATCATTCTCGCTCTACCAAGAATGTATTGCGTGGTCTGCACTATCAAATTCAGCAACCTCAAGGCAAGCTTGTAAGAGTTGTACAAGGAGCCGTATTTGATGTTGCGGTAGATTTAAGAAAGCAATCGAAGACTTTCGGTCAATGGGTAGGAGCCTTTTTAAGTGCAGAAAATAACCAGCAGCTTTGGGTTCCTAAAGGCTTTGCTCACGGGTTTATGGTACTCACTGAATACGTAGAGTTTTTATATAAAACCACAGATTATTATGCTCCACAGCACGAACGCTGTGTTTTGTGGAACGATCCCGATCTGGCGATCGCTTGGCCTCTTGAAAATGAGCCAGTTCTATCTGCCAAAGATCGAGCTGGGAAATTGCTACGAGAAGCAGAGGTATTTGCATGAAAATTCTATTGACAGGTATAACTGGGCAAGTAGGTTGGGAACTACAGCAGACCTTAATGCCTTTGGGTAAAGTCATCTCTACAGGACGCAGCACCAGTCAAAGAGCGCTGCAAATGGATTTGGCTCAACCAGACACTATTCGTCGGACGCTGCGCGAAGTTAAACCCACCTTAATTGTTAACGCTGCTGCGTATACATCTGTGGACAAAGCTGAATTAGATTCGGATACAGCAATGGCAGTGAATGGAATTGCCCCTGGCATCATTGCAGAAGAAGCAAAATTACTAGGTGCAGCAGTCATTCACTATTCAACAGACTACGTGTTTGATGGTAAAAAAAGTACAGCATACACCGAGCTGGATTTACCCAACCCTCAAAATGTTTATGGTAAAACCAAACTCATAGGCGAGCAGGCTATTGAGGCAGTGGGTGGCTCGTATTCTATCCTTCGCACTAGTTGGGTATATAGCCGACATCGGAACAATTTTCTGCTGACAATCCTGCGGCTAGCTCAGGAACGAGAGGAATTGCGAGTCGTTAACGACCAAGTTGGATCTCCCACCTGGAGTCGCTTAATTGCTGAAGCTACAGCACAAATTTTATTTCAAGCCACAAAACACAATCTATATGATTTCTTAGCTCATAAAAGTGGGATATATCACTTGAGTGCTACGGGACAAGTTAGTTGGTATGGTTTTGCTAAAGCGATTCTCGAACAAGAGCGAAAGTTTAACATGTTCAAGTTACAGAGGTTAGTCGCGATCGCCTCAGAGCAGTATTCTACACCAGCAAAGCGACCGGCTTATTCTGTATTGAACAATCAAAAGTTATCTGACACATTCGGGATCGTATTACCAAACTGGCAAAGAACCCTACAGTTGTTACTAACTCCAGAAGCGATCGCGAGTTAACTGCTACAGCCCTTTCTGGTTGAGAACTATTGAAAACTATCAGGGTGTTTTAGCATCGCGCTTCAGCTCTTAAAATGCTGACTGAATGCTAGTTTGAGATTTCACTTTTCGATCTACAGAATACCTCAAACTGAGCGATCGTCACGATACTTCACCTTAAGAACTACTCTTCCAATGCTGTCAATTGTAATCCCACTTTTCAACGAAGAAGAGAATATTCCGAAGCTCTACGAGCGTATCGTTGGTGCTTCCCCTACTTGGAATTCTGCGTTTGAAGCCATCCTCGTAGATGATGGAAGTACCGATCGAACTCTTTCTCTTTTACGCAAACTCTATCAAAAAGATTCGCGTTTTAAGTATATTAGTTTTTCTCGTAACTTTGGTCATCAAACAGCTGTCAGTGCAGGTCTTCGTTATACAACTGGCGATGTGATAGCTGTCATAGATGCTGACTTGCAAGATCCTCCTGAAGAACTTTACCGCTTTTTAGATAAGTGGCGACAAGGATATCAAGTAGTTTACGGAGTTAGAACTAAAAGAAAAGAAAATATCTTCAAACGCTCTGCTTACTACATTTTTTACCGCATACTAGCGTGGTGTTCGTCTATTAAGATCCCCTTAGATTCAGGAGATTTTTGCATTATGGATAGAACCATCGTGGATTGGTTGAATGTCATGCCCGAACGCAATCGTTTTGTCCGAGGACTGCGCTCTTGGATAGGTTATCGGCAAATTGGTATTCCCTACGAACGACATAAGCGTTTTGCTGGAGAGGTAAAATATACGTTTCAGAAACTTTTGCGTCTTGCCCTGGATGGCATGATCGACTTCTCCTATCGACCTTTACAAGTTAGTGGCATTTTCGGTCTATTCATTTGTTTCTTTTCCTTAGTAAGTATTGTATTCTTTTTCCTGCATCGGATTTTAGGATTTAGGGTTTTCGGCTATTCTCCTCAAGATGTACCAGGCTTTACATCTTTGATTTTAGCAACTTTATTTCTTGGAGGCGCTCAACTAACAACGTTGGGACTTTTTGGTGAGTATCTAGGGCGAATTTTTGATGAGGTGAAGCAACGTCCACTCTATATTGTCAAAGAACAGGATGGTTTTGAAACTAAAAAAGAGGCTTACAATACTGCGACACTTCTCCCAGGAGATATTAGAATTTGAAACGCAATTCACTAGTTTGGTTAGGGTGGTTAATTAGTTTTATTTTTCTCTACTTTGTTTTCCGTAGATTGGATTGGGTATCGGTAATAGAGGCTTTTAATAAAGTTTCTTTATCCACTCTCATAACGATGGTAGGAGTATATTGTTTAGGATTCATCATCAGAGCGTGGCGCTGGAAATTTTTACTTCCTCATAGAGTTTCTATGGGTGATTCTTTGGGAGCAGTAGTTTTAGGATATGGAGCCAATAATATCTTACCAGCTCGTTTAGGTGAAATTGTTAGGGCGCAGGCGATCGGTAAAAGTTGTCAAATTAGTCGCTCTTTTGCTCTAGCCAGTATCCTAGTCGAACGTATTTTTGATGGTTTAGTGCTAGTAGGATTGTTATATTTGGGAACGAGAAACAGTAGCATTCCTACATGGGTTTCGTCAATAGGAGGTTTAGGACTCGCTATCTTTGGAGGAGCGTTAACAATAGTCGTGCTGTTAACTTTGACTCGTTCTCTATGGGATACAAAAACTAATATTTTACCTTCGACAAAGTTACAAAATTTTCTCCAGCAGTTTGCCAAAGGATTAACATTAGTGTGGCGAACTCCATTCCTTCCTTTAACTATATTAGGATTGAGCCTTACTATTTGGTTAGTGGAGGGAATCGTTTTCCATATTGCTATTCAAGCTTTTGAACTGGAAGTGCCGCTAACAGCTCCCTTATTTGTAATGGGGTTAGTCAATTTAGGCATCCTAGCTCCAACTGCTCCAGGATATTTAGGAGCTTTTCAATATTTCGGAACGCTAGCTCTAAATGTTTGGCAAGTGCCATCAGAAACGGCTTTAGCTTGTATTGTAGTCATTCATGCCTGTCAGTATTTACCTATAACAATCTGGGGATTGAGCTACATTCCTTACTTTGGCTTTACGTCATTAACAAAGCTGAAAAGTGAAATTGAGTAAACCTAGCTTTTACACAGAGCAATTTTTAGACTGCAATTACAAAGTCCGAATAATTCAATCTATATCTAAATCACAAAAAGAGATTTGAACAAAGCAATGAATCTATTAATTATCGGAGGTGGTGCAACTGGCTTAGCATCTGCCTACATCGCAGCTAAACGTGGTGAAAAAGTAACTTTATTAGAGGCTTCTAGTAAGCTAGGAGGACTATTATCAACTTTTGACATTGGAGGAACAAAGCTCGAATGCTTTTATCATCACTTTTTTACTCACGACGCAGAGATTAACTGGCTACTAAAAGAACTAAATCTTTCTCAAGATGTACGATTTGTTGAAACAAAAATGGGTATGTATCGTTATGGAAATATTCATCCTTTCACAACCACAAAAGATTTATTACAATTTCCAAAATTAAGCTTATTAGATAAAATCCGCTTTGGGCTAACTAGTTTATTTCTATCTAAACAAAGAAAGTGGCAAAAATATGAAAATATTTCTGCTTTAGAGTGGTTTTATAAGTGGGCAGGGAGACGGGTTACCAATACTATTTGGTATCCAATGCTTGAAATTAAATTTGGTGAATACGCCGCTAAGATTCCACTTGCTTGGATGATTGGACGAATGACACAGAGGTTGAAATCTCGCTCCAAAGGAAAAGAAAAACTAGGATATTTAAAGGGAAGTCTACAAAGATTAGTTGATGCGCTTGAGGTTAAACTTAGAGAAAAGAAAGTAATTATTTTCAAAAATACTCCAGTCATAGAGCTACTCTTCGAGAACGATCGCGTTATAGGTGTAAAAACTCCTCAAGGAGAGTTTAGAGCTGATAAAATATTAGTCACTATTCCCACCATTTATTTAGCTAAGCTCATTCCAAGCAAATTTTCTAACTATCGCAAACAGCTAGAAAAAATTGAATATTTTGGGGCTATCTGCGTCGTTGTTGTTACAGAAAAACCTTTAAGTAACATCTATTGGTTAAATGTCGGAGATCCTGGTTTTGATTTTGGAGGCGTAATCGAGCAAACGAACTTTTTATCTCCAAAGGAATATCAAGGGTTACACGTCACGTATTTATCTAGATATGCTACTTGGAGGGAACCAATATTATCTAAAAGCGATCCAGAAATTATTAGTCTTTTTAAGAAACAGCTACAGTCAATTTATCCCGATCTAGAAACTAAAGGAATTAAAGATATCCAAGTCTTTCGCACAAAAACAGCTGCTACGGTTTGCGATAAAAATTTTTCTGACAAGATTCCAGCTTACAAAACTCCAATTCCCAATCTTTATATAGCTAGCATGGCACACGTATATCCAGATGAAAGGAGCGTGAATAATAGTATAAAAGTAGCACTCAATGCAGATGCTGTATTGCAAATTTCTTAAAACTAATTCAATATCGAGTTAGTTGAACTTAAAAACTTCTAATAAAAAATAATTTTCGATTCAATAGCAAAGGATGAAATGAATACTCTACTTAGTTTTAAGCATCATAAAAAGAGTTTTGCTCTCATCATTTTATTAGTTGTCGCATTTTTCTCTTCTTTTCCTTGGTCATTTTATGGCATGAATTGGAGAGATTCAGCTTTATACTTTCATCTTGGCAATAGATTACTTCATAATGACTTTCCTTACAGAGACTATGTATTCCAAGTTGGTTTTATACCCATTATCTTTGACGGTTTCTTCCAAAATATTTTAGGTCAAAGTTACTATGCTAGCTTGTTCGCCGCTTTTATAGTTAAGACGACTAATTTGCTAGTTTATTATTTTATATTTCGTCAATTCTCATCTCAGGTTATATCAGTAGCCCTTTGTAGTGGATTTGCTTTGATGAACTCTTCACTAGTTCACTGGAGTACTTCTTACGTATACTTATTTTTGTCGATTTCCGCTCTTTTCATTATTCTTGGGTTAAACAAGCTAGAAAAAGGAAGTTCTACTTTATCATTTCTATATATTGCTACTTCTGGATTCTCTCTTGCTCTCGTTATAGCAGCGCGTCAGAGCAATGGAACCCTTTGCATATTAGTAACATTAGGAGTTATCTTAATTTATTCCTTACGGAACCCAAAAAAATATTTACGTACTCTAACTACTCCTTTTATTACAGGTCTTCTATTAGGTTTAGGAGCATTAGTTTTATTCTTAGCTCTGAATCAAGCTCTTATCCCAGCCTTTCAACAGCTTTTTTTAGATGCATCTGAGAAAAAGAGAGTTGGTGGATTTGCTGCATTAATAGATGTTTTCTTAGGTGGTATTAAATTTGATTCTTCTATTAAAGAAGTTGTCAAAGTTGTTATTATTCCTATATTGTTATCTGCAATAGTCTTTAGATTAATTCAGTATCCGACCAAAGCAAATTCTAAATATAATGTAAACTTAATTGGGATACTGCTACTTCCTTCACTATTACTGATTGGAATGAGTATTTCACTGATAGGACATTTAATAAATACTCATAATTTACCAACTATAATTACTAGTACAGCCCTTTTATTCACCTACGATTTACCAAGTACATTCTTTAGCTTCGCTCTTTTAGGAAGTTGTATTTTTCCTAAATTCAGTCAGAAACTTTTAGGAGTACCAGAGCCAATTTTTCCCTTACTAATAGCTCTCACCCTCGGCTCGACCTGGGCTATGCAGATGTCGTGGCCTGGCAGAGCATATTTAGACTCTGTAATGTTGATGCCACTAACTATTATAACTATATTAATGTCATCTAAGGTTCCTACTTACTGGAAAAAAAGCTTTTGTTTACTATTTCTTGGAATTACAGTTATTATATTTACCGTGTCTCAAATAGGAGGATTTAGTAACAAGGGTTTATATGGGGATGTTCGCTATTCTCTAGATTCACCAATGACAAAATTTATTCAAGTTCCAAAAGATAAAGCTGTTGCTTTCTCAATGCTACGTCAAAATATTAAACCAGGTGAATCTTGTTTTATCTATGGTTCAGCACCTGTTCTTTATACCTTATTACAGTGTAAAAATCCAACATTAGTCGATACTACATATAGTGATTTTTATACTTTAAACGATATTAAAAAAGTCATTGCTTCACTTAGAGAAAATCCTCCAGAATGGATTATTAGTACAGTCGGCGCTCGTCCAATTGATGATACTTTTGACGGCTCGCCAGATTTCTATGGCGTATTTAACCAAGCGGCTCCAAAGGAGTTACATGGATTCATCAAAGAATTCATTAAAGACTACCAACTAGTAAGTACAGTAAGAGATTTATTTCCTAATGGTAAAGATTTGAAAAGCAAAGATCTTGATGATATCCTCGATCTACGTTTATACAGATATACAAAATAAAATTAATTTTTTTAAAAATTACGTGCTAAATCGAAGTTTTTCCTACTATTAAGTAGATTTTTCCTAGTAAAGTTTAAATTTACTAAATAGCTCGTCGCTTTTATCCTTGCAATCTCGTTACCAAGATAAAAATATGGCAATAACAGTCGTATTTTTAGATAACTCTTATTTGCGATCGCCATCATTATTCAAAATCAATACTCATAATTTCCGATGTTTATTGAATTTATCGTATTGACAATATCTATAGACTAGAATTAAACTAATTTATAACAAACTTTAAATATAAGTTTCTATCTTAACTTTAGATATTATTAAGCGCAATTCAGTTGCATAAAAGGTTATTCTGAAGCACGAGATCGATATTTGTGAAGTATGCTTTCGATAAATGCTTTTGATAAAGTTTTCAATTGCTTCAAAACTTGAAAAAATAATATCTATTAGTGTCGCTGCTACTAAGTTTAGGTGTTAAATCTATACGAGCCAGTAATTATAAAAGAAAAACCTATAGCATTGTAGACATATAGAATAACTTGAGTAGTTTTTACCATCTATAAAATAATTAACTGGTATTTTTAACTGAAGACATCAGTAGCTTGTTCGTCAAAGCAGAAACGTTACTTAGTCATCTGAAGATAACTGAGTTTGAAGTAGTTATTTCAAAAAAAGGAATTGCTTATGTAGATTGATACCTAGCAATATCTTCCATATCACCTTTATTCTCCAGTTCTATACAACAGATGGCTATTTTTAATAAGTCAACCTCATCTCAAGCACTAAATATCTTCTGAAACAAGGTTGTTAACAATGATTGAAGTATTGGTGGGAGCGATAATTCTCTATTCTACTTTTGAACGAAGCCCGACTTCCGAAGGCTGGATATTTCGTGGTCCTGGTGCTAGTTGGGTTATTGGGGGTACATCTGGTACTCGCTCCATTCGAGTTCAGCATCCTGGTCCTACAAACTATACATTTGATGATGCATGGTCGAGTCCTCTACTAAATACCACTCCCCTGCAATGGTATCGGCTCTCGTTCAACAGTAAAGCTCCTGGAACGACTAATAACCCCGGAAGTGTTGGTTATGGATATTGGTCGGCGACGTTCTATGACAAGCAAACTGGCAACCAATTACCAGATGCTACATTCTCTAGTGTTTTTCAGTCGAACAACTGGGTGCATAATGAATTTCGTTTCCGAACCAAAGCTACTGTTGGAGCGAACGGGAGCCTACTACCAGTTCAAATGAGAATCAATTTTCACTCGCTCGGTTCGCAGCCTCTTTTTATTGATGATATTACCGTACAGTCAACAACTTCCCAAGAAGTAGCACAGTGGGCTGACGGAATTTATAATAGCTTTCCTGCCAAACTGAATTATGTTCCCAAAACCAGCCGATGGCAACGTATTCCGCTCACGATGCAAAAGTTACGAAATGGGCAGAATCTCCGCATCGTTATGCTTGGAGACAGCATTCAGAATGATACAGCAACAGCACCTATCGATGTCTTTTTAGAACGCGAGTATCCTGGTAGTAAAGTTGAAATTATCCCCTCTGTAATAGGTGGTACGGGGGTTCAGTACTATAAAAATTGCGTGCAGGACTGCATACTGAAATATAAGCCAGATCTGCTGATAATTGGAGGAATCAGCAATGGCAATAACATAAGTGATTTCCAAAGCGTAGTTAACCAAGTGAGAGCTAGCGATCGCGTCACTAAGCACAAAACCGAGATCTTGTTGTTGACGAAAGCATGGAGTCCTAACAACTATCCTAACCCAATTGACTATCAACTGAATCCAAGTATTAAGGAACTCGATCAAAATCCGACAAATAATACGACAATTCCTAATGATTATCGCGGTAACTTATTGTGGTTTGCTTATGCAAATAATCTAGAATACCTGGACATGACAGGAATTCAAAGTGAGTTTATCTATGGATCGGCTACCGCTGCTGGTCTCGGTTCACCAGATGCTAACGGTAATCCATATAGCATTTGGATGCGAGATAATTACCACTTAAATGATTATGGAAAACAAATACTAGGAAGGATATTGGAGACATACTTCAGTCTATAAACCTATTGTATTAAATACGAGCAGGTAAAAAATCTGATAGCGATCGCAAAACTTGAAATCTGTATGAGCGATCGGCTAGCTTTCGCGCTCGTGCTTCTACAGCAATCCTACTCCATGAGCGGTAGATCTCGATACAGATGCAGCAGGGACTCAGCTGTACCGTAAAGCATTATGACAACTCTATATGCGAGCGATCGCAAAAGCTACAGAATTGAAAATTATTATGAAATAAAAAAGTTACATGAAAGTAAATGATGTAGTAGAAACAGATTCGCTCAAACGAGTGTTTGGATTGCCAACTCTAGTTGTCTATGGAGTAGGTGACATTCTGGGTGCGGGAATTTATGCAGTAGTCGGAAAAATTGCTGGACTTTCCGGTACTTTGGTTTGGGCTTCGTTCTTGACCGCTATGATTGTCGCGGCATTCACGGCTTTAAGTTACGCCGAACTAGGCAGTCGATTTCCACAAAGTGGTGGAGTCGCCTGCTTTGTCCACAGGGCGTTTCGCATTGACTGGCTCTCGATCCTGGTTGGCTGGCTGATGTTTTGTACCTGCTTGGTTTCAATGGCAACGCTCTCGAAAGCATTTGCAGGCTATCTCAACGCTTTTGCGCCAGCTATTCCAGATTGGCTGATTATCATAGCGCTTTTTTCTGTGCTGGCATATGTCAATTTCAGAGGCATGAAGGAATCCTCGGCTCTGAATATCTTTTGCACCTCTGTCGAGGTTTCGGGTCTTGCGATCGTCATTTTGGTTTCAACCTTGTTTTTGAGCGGTGGTGGCACGGTTAATCCTGCTGCTGTTCCCAACGCGCCAGCAATCGGTTGGACGGCAGTGATTCAGGGAGCAGCACTGGCTTTCTATGCCTTCATTGGATTTGAGGATATTGTCAATGTGGCGGAAGAAGTCAAAAATCCCGAACGCAACGTGCCAAGAGCAATCTTACTTGCTTTGGCGATCGCGGGTGTCGTCTATATACTCGTCTCCTGGCTGGCAATTCAGGTACTCAATCCCTCAGATCTTGCTGCTTCTAGCGCTCCGCTACTGGATGTGGTGCGTCGAGCGCAGCCCAATTTTCCCCAGGTCATTTTTACAATCATTGCTCTGTTTGCCGTACTCAATACGGCGCTGCTCAATTTTGTCACAGCATCGCGGCTGTTGTTTGGGATGTCGCGTGAAGGACTGCTACCAGCTTGGTTAGGAAAATTACATCGACGTAGAGCCACGCCTTATCGAACGCTGTTGGTCATTTTACCCATTGCCATTTTTCTAGCGCTCTCCGGGACACTGCAATTTTTAGCAGGAACCACTGCCACCTTGATTCTGGCAATGTTTTGTCTGGTCAACCTTTCACTACTGTCGATCAAACGTCGAGAACCTGAAACTAGTGGGTTTCGGGTTCCTTATATAATTCCGGCGATCGCGTTACTGTTCGATCTCGTTTTGGTGGCTTTTGCTTCTCCTGCAAGTCACATTTTGGCGTTGATATTTGCAGGAATTGGAATGCTTTTAATTCTGATCCAAAAGGCTTTCCGAAAAGGACACATACCAAGCACTTAGCTGGCAAATTAGTTTGCAAAAAGGCGATCGCTCGATCGTGACAGGAGTTACGCGCTTGAATTTTCAGATATCGATCCCCCAACCCCCTTCAAAAGGGGGCTTTGTTTTCCCCTTGTCATTTAGAACAGGACTACCGCGTCAAAGTTGAGGCGATCGCATTAGCCTAACGCGATATTCAATGATTTGCCCAACTTTACCACCTATCAGTACAGCACTCAAGTCCAGACAATAGACATCTCCACACCCATCAGAGGTGCGAGAAATCACCACTACTTGTACGCTATGTTGTACAATAGAGCAAAAACACATGAATTGCAAATATGGAAGAAGCAATGGATGCTGTTTCTACATCTGAGGCTCGCACCAACTTATTTAGTCTCGTAGATCGAGTATCGGAAACTCACAAACCAATCCTGATTACAGGCAAGCGAAACAGCGCCGTTCTCATCTCTCAAGAAGACTGGAACTCTATCCAAGAGACTATGTACTTGCTGTCAATACCTGGAATGAAGGAGTCAATTAAAGACGGGATGGCAACTCCAGTCGAAGAATGTATCTCTTGGGAGGATCTCAAGCGTGAGCTGGCAGATTCGATTGACGAAGCAAGCAGCTAAGGATGCAGTTAAATTACGCTCTGTTGGGCTTTTTGATAAAATGGAGCAACTCTTAGATATTTTAGCTGACAATCCTTTTACCAACCCTCCCCCATATGAGAAATTGAGCGGCGATCTGGAAGGAGCTTATTCTCGTCGTATCAACATCAAACACCGATTAGTGTACGAAGTCATCAAAGAAGCGAAAACAGTCAAGATCTTGAGGATGTGGTCGCATTACGAATAAGTGCGATCGCCTACCATCATAGTACATTAATACCACTGAAAGATTATAGATTTGAGTCAATGCCTGTTTTAAGCATTCACTTTAGAGGGATAATTAATATATGTTGACCAAATGCAAATTGTTCTGGTCACTGGTCACTGGTCACTGGTCACTGTCTAATGACTTCTGTAGCTGCAATTTATTTCTTTGAAGGGATTCCCGAAGAACTGAGTAACGTTAGCTTACGCCGCGATCGCCGTTCGGGAGTTCGTTCGGTTTTACTGCGCTTTGAGCAACTCAAATCTTTGGAAAGATTCAATAGTTTTACCAAAAAATTCAATAACTTCGTGCGTTTGGTCGATGAAGAAGGTGAAATCCAAGTCACGCCTGACTCGACAAAATTCATTTTTGGTGGCATGGACGGAGATGAATTTCAACGCTTAGATTGTACATTTGCGATCGAGCAAGAAGACCACTGGGAGAGATTTATGCGGTTTATGAATCGCTATGCAGAGGCTAACGGTATGGCTTTCAGCGAATCAAATAAATAGAATAAAGGCGCATAACTATGCGCCCTTACTAAGAACGTAATCACACTCCCTAGATTTATGAAAGTAGCAATTACTGGAGCCACTGGATTTGTTGGTAGTCGTCTGGTCGAACGACTAAAATCAGAAGGTCATCAAGTTGTCGTATTTAGTCGTAATGTCAATAAGGCAGAAAAAGTATTTCCTAAATCAGCTTTTCCAAATGTAGAAATTATTGCCTATAAACCGACAGAATCGGGTGCGTGGCAAGATGCGATCGCGGGTTGTGATGGCGTAGTCAACTTAACCGGAGAACCAATTGGTGAAGGACGCTGGACACCCCAACGCAAACAAGAAATTCTCAATAGCCGCAAGCTAGGGACGCAAAAAGTTGTCGAGGCGATCGCCAAAGCAAATCCCAAACCTAGCGTGTTAGTCAATACCTCGGCAATTGGCTACTACGGGACGAGTGAAACTGCGACATTTGATGAATCTAGTCCTGCTGGTAGTGATTTTCTCGCCCAAGTCTGTCAGGAGTGGGAAGCAGAGGCGCAGAAAGTGAAGGAATTGGGAACGCGATTGGTAATTTTGCGCTTTGGAATTGTCTTAGGAATGGGAGGTGCGATCGCCAAAATGATTACTCCCTTCAAACTTTTTGCTGGTGGTCCCATCGGTAGCGGTCGCCAGTGGTTTTCATGGATTCATCGCGATGACTTGGTAAACTTAATTATCGCAGCATTGACAAAACCGGAAATGGAAGGAGTGTTTAATGCAACAGCACCAAATCCAGTACGGATGTCAGAGTTAGCCCAGGCGATGGGAGAGGTGATGCAGCGTCCCTCCTGGTTGCCCGTTCCCAACCTTGCGATTGAGGCATTATTAGGAGAAGGGGCGATCGTGGTTTTAGAAGGGCAACAGGTTTTACCCGAACGTACTCAAGCATCGGGTTTCAACTATCAATATTCTAGTGTTAAAGAAGCATTAAAAACAATTGTGTAGTCGGTAGGATTAGCTAGCAAAAGTGAAATTTGCTGACTGCTCATAGCCTGAAATTACTCGGTAGATCTCTAGCTGGATCGGGGGTAAAAGGACGATGTTCGAGGTCGAAAACTCTCCTTTGAAATTCTGCTTGAATGGGTTGGGCAAAAGTTCTAGTTTGTTCGATTTCGTATAGCGCTCTGGTAATATCCGTATTAAATTCTGCTCTTTGCCGCTCGTTCCTAGCTTCTAACTCAGCTCCTGATTCTCCTGGTAACCGCAACTGAGTTTCAGAAAGATCGAAAATCGGTTCTTCGTCCGAACGTGCAGGTTGGGCGATCGCTAGTGATGCGATCGCCAGCATTGCTGTCAGTAATCTTGCTAACCTCATAGCTTTTCCTCCTTACAGCGATGTAGCGTTTGGCTGTCTGGTGCGATCGAGCGAATATATGTATTATAACGTTTGGATTAATTCGCCTTTTCGGAGAAAAAATAACGTTGCATTAGTGTAGTAATGGCGATCGCCAAAGCTAAAATCAAAGCAATTGCTGCGGCATAACCCATATCCAAGCTTTTGAAAGCATATTGATAAATGAGCAGCACGACTGTTAAGGTCGAGTTATCTGGACCACCCGTACCGCGAGAGAAAATGTATGATTGATCGAATAATTGGAATGTACCAACAATCCCCATCACAACCACAAAAAATGTGACAGATTTTAGACTTGGTAGAGTGATATAAACTAGTTTATCCCACCAACTTGCGCCATCAATTGCTGCTGCTTCGTAAAGACTTTCAGGAATATCTTGTAAAGCAGCTAGATAAATAACCATGAATAAAGGTGCTGTTGACCAAATATTCATAATTGTAATTGCTTTTAAAGCAACATTTGGATCGCCAATCCAGTTATAAGTTGGTAAACCTAAAAAAGCCAGAACGCTATTTATTAAACCATTTGAATTATACATCCATAAAAATATTATCGTTAATACTGCCGAGGAAGTAACTGTCGGCATAAAAAAAATAATTCTAAACCAATTTTTACCTTTTAAGTTAGCATTTAGAATTAAAGCCAAGCCGAGAGCAATTATAGTTTGAATTGGGACGACGATCGCCACATACTCAACCGTATTTCTGAGGGCAATCCACACGCGATCGTCATTGAGGAGACGAGCGAAGTTTTTGAAGCCGTTGAATCTATAGTTAAATTCTCCTAAAATCTGAATCTTATAAAAAGCTAGAACAAAGGCAATCAGAATAGGTAAAAGTACAAATACTCCTAAAATAATAATTGTAGGAGCCATGAAAAGATAACCTACCGAAGTCTTTCTCGGCTGAGGTTTATTTTTAAAAATGCGATCGCCAATCACTCTCATTTCTATGTTTAATTTGATAAAGCTATTTCTTGATTGGCAGTTTTCTGCGCTTTTGTCATTGCCTCTACTAAACTTTGCTGACCGATTATAGCGCTCACAAATTGATTGTTAAAATTATTGAGAATAATTGGTAAGTCTTCATTTAATTGCCAAATAGTAGCATATTCAGCTCCAGCAATAAAAGGTGAATAAAGAGGATTGCGATCGGCTTGTAGGGTATCAGTTACAGATCTACGGGTAGGAAATACAGAACCTTGGCTCGTCCAGGCTTGCATTCCCTCTTGTCCGGTTAAGTAAGAGATTAATTCCCAGGCTGCTGCTTTATGTTTCGATTTTTGATTCATCACATAGGCAACTGTATAAGCCATTGTGCCTTTTTTCTGGTTAATAGTTGGAACTTCAGCCGTGGCATACTCAAGCTGAGGAAAAGTTTCTTTTAAATAAGGAATTAACCAAGGACCATCGATCGCCATTGCGACCCTTTCTTGACCGAACATTTCACCAGATGAACTCGTGCCAACATCAGAAGGTTGAGCTGCTGATTTATCTAAGCGATATAAATCTACTAGTAATTGTAAACCTTTTAAACTCTCTGGACTGGCAAAGGCGACTTTTCCATTCGAGTCGATTAACTTTCCCCCAAAAGCTTCGATAATAAAAACTTGGCGAGCAAGTTCTGGAACTAAAGCAAAACCATATCGATCGACTCTCCCATCGAGATCGCGATCCACTGTTAATTTCTTGGCATATTCTCGCAATTGCTCCCAAGTTTGAGGCGGCTGAGATAGACCAACAGACTGAAAAGCTTTTTTGTTATAAAATAGGGCAAGGGTAGAATAATCTTTAGGTAAACCGTAAATTATTTGCTTTTTTTGAAATGCCTGAAGAAATTGAGGATAAAAATCTGCTAAGTTGAAATTTTTAGCAATATAGCCATCTAACGGTTCTAATACTCCTGGACGCATAATTTCTGGAGCAGCAAAAGCTTCTAAATAGAAGACATCTGCGGCTGTTTCGCCAATCAGCCTAGTTTTCATCACATCCATATATTCATCAGCGATCGCATCATATTTCACCTTGATGCGTGGATGCTTGGCTTCAAAATCTCTCAAAACCTTTTGCAGCAGTTGTTTTTCGTTGAGATTGCTCCAACCGCTGAGAGTGACGGTGACAACTCCAGGTTCTAGCTGTCTAGCAGTCATGCAACCTGTAAAAGCGATCGTCCCAACCACGAAGAGAATCAGAAATAACCAAACTTTTCTAAACACTGTGTAGCAGACTGAAGTAGAGTTAGTCAATTACCGATTTAAAAATATCATAACTAATTCTTAGCAACCTCTCTCTTGATAGAAGCTATATGATACCCAATCAATTTATAAGTATCTTGTACTACATGAATCAAATTGCATTACCTCATGGCTGACCTTTTAGAAACTGCTACCAATGCGGGAAACTTCAAAACTTTAATAAAAGCTATTGATGCTCTCGAACTGAGAGAAACTCTTAGGAGTCCTGGCATTTTTACAATTTTTGCTCCAACTGACGAAGCCTTCGCCAAACTGCCAGAGGGAACTTTAGATTCGCTGCTGCAAGATCTTCCTAAACTGAAAAAAATCGTGACTTATCATGTTGCTTTTGGCGACGTGAGATCTGACGATTTAGGACAAATTGACGAAGTAGAGACAGTTGAAGGCTCAGTTTTAGCAATTGAGTCAGCTAAAGGTACAATTAAAGTCAATAATGATGCCAGCATCCTCAAAACTGATATTGTGACTGACAACGGCACAATTCACGCTATTGATACCGTGTTGATGCCTGCAATCGTGGCTGGACATTAAGGGCTTTAAGCCAGAGATTACATAGGTTGAACGCCAGGAATCCAGTTAGTTCCTGCCAGGGGAAGCCGTGCCATCGCAGCAGCTTCGATCGTCAACGCGACGAGATCCTCCCGTTCTAAGTGATGCACGTTTTGCTTACCGCAAGCACGGGCGATCGTGGTTAGTTCCATATTTAGAGTTTGCAGATAGTTTTTGACTCGACGAGCGCCAACTTCTGGTTCTAAGCGTTTCTCCAAAATTTCGTCTTGGGTTGTCACTCCCACAGGACACTTTCCGGTGTGGCAGTGGTGGCAGTAACCTGGTGCTGTGCCGATCGCCGTATAGTCTTCTATCGCCGAATGATGCGTCCCCTTTTGCACGTAAGTCTCACTGTTGCAGCCCAACGCCATCAGAATTGCTTGACCGATCGAAACCGCATCTGCACCCATCGCGATCGCTTTGGCAACATCGGCTCCCGTGCGAATACCACCTGAAACAATTAGTTGTACTTCACCTTTCATATTCATATCTTCCAGGGCATCCACTGCCTGCCGCACTGCTGCCAGAGTGGGAATACCAACGTGTTCGATAAACACGGTTTGCGTCGCCGCAGTCCCCCCTTGCATCCCATCGACGACCACGACATCCGCTCCGGCATGAACTGCCAGCTTGACATCGTTAAAAGTTCGTGATGCACCCACTTTGACAAAAATCGGTTTTTCCCAATCGGTCAATTCGCGTAATTGCTGAATTTTGATCGTTAAATCGTCGGGACCCGTCCAATCGGGATGACGACAGGCAGAGCGCTGATCGACTCCCTCTGGTAAAGTCCGCATCTGGGCAACACGGGGATTAATCTTCTGTCCGAGTAACATCCCGCCACCACCTGGTTTTGCCCCTTGACCCACCACAATTTCGATCGCATCTGCTTTGCGCACGTCGTCAGGGTTGAAGCCGTAGCGAGAAGGCAGACATTGATAAATTAAGGTTTTTGAAGACAGCCGTTCCTCCGTTGTCATGCCACCATCCCCAGTTGTGGTAGAAGTCCCGACTGCGGTTGCCGCACGTCCCAAGGCTTCCTTGACATTAGCCGATAGCGAACCAAAACTCATCCCCGCGATCGCGATCGGAATCTCCAATTGAATCGGTTTCTTGGCGTAACGAGTGCCGAGAATCGTCTTAGTAGTGCATTTTTCCCGATAGCCTTCCAACGGATAACGGGACATGGACGCACCCAGAAACACCAGATCGTCAAAATGCGGCAACCGACGTTTTGCGCCCAAACCGCGAATTTCGTACAGACCGTGTGCCGCTGCGTTTTGAATGTAGTTGAGGATGCGGCGATCGTAACCCCAAGATTCTTCGCGAGAGAGGGATTGATGCGATGAAGAGGGTGTGGGGTGTGGGGTGTGGGGTGTAGGGTGTAGCGAGCGATCGGTCATAACTTCTGTCTCCTGTTTCCTGTCTTCACTGGTCACTGGTTACTGGTCACTGGTCACTGTATTTGCGTCCGCATTCCAGTGATAGAGTTGCTTGGCGGAAGCAACCCGTTTGAAATCTTGGGGATTGTGGGAAAAACCTGCTTTTGCTAATAGCTCGGCTACGGTTGCATAATCAGCTTCAGACATGGGTTCGAGTTGAGCATCAGCACCGAGCGATTTAATGCTACCTCGGACGTAAATTACGGCTTCGTAAAGCGAATCTCCCAGTGCTTCCCCTGCATTTCCACAGACTACAATCCGTCCAGCTTGTGCCATGAATGCGGCAAAGCTGCCCACACTGCCACCGACAACAATATCTGCTCCTTTAAGCGAAATACCGCAACGCAGGCTGGCATCACCATCAATAATTAATAACCCTCCGTGGGCGGAGGCTCCAGCCGAAACCGAGGCAAAGCCTTTGACATGCACCCGACCGGACATCATGTTTTCGGCAACACCCGTTCCTACATTCCCGGCGATCGTCACGTTTGCTAGCTGGTTCATGCTTGCCGCATAGTAGCCTGCATGACCGAGGATTTTTACCTCAACTGGGGCATTCAGTCCCACCGCAATATTATGCGCTCCATCGGGGTTGAGGATCTCGATCGCGTGTCCTCCAGTTTGAGTCAGGTTGTGATGCAGGTAGTGATTGACTGCGCGTAGTGGGGTTTGGGCGAGGTCGAATGTCACCTTTTCCATAGTTACACCGTCCATACGTATAACTCCTCCGGTGCGGGTTCGTAAAGATGGGCGTTTTTGACATCGGGTAGGTGTGCTAGAGAGCGAAACTCCGAGGCGATCGCCACATACTCATCAGTTTCAGCAACCACCGCAGGTTTACAGGCAAAGGCATCTCGCACCAGAGCGAGTTTGTCTGCCGTTCCCATCAGAAACGTGTAAAAGCCGTCTAACTCTACAAAGCCTTGTTTAATTGCAGTTTCTAGATCGTCCCCTTCCCGCATCCGCCATTCCAAAAAGCGACAAGCTGCTTCCGTGTCGTTGTCGGTTTCAAAGTGAATCTCAAGCGGTTCTAAGCGACGACGAATCGAGTAAGGATTGGAAAGGGAACCGTTATGTACTAGGCAAAAGTCTTCTCCCGCCGTAAACGGGTGTGCGCGGTCGGGAGTCACTGCTGATTCTGTTGCCATGCGGGTATGGGCGATCGCGTGGGAACCTTTCAGCGCCGAGAAATTATAGCGATCGGCTACCATAGCAGGTTTTCCCGTGTCTTTGTAGAGATCGATCGTCCGACCTGTTGACAACAGGTGCAGGTTTGGATGTTTTGCTTTGAGCCATTGTTTGACGCGATCTGGTTCTCGATCCGAAATTAGCACTGCCCGATTGCCATCGATCTGAATCTCAGGTGTAGTCCCGAAAACAGCTTGAAACGATCGCCTCAAATCCCAATCGAATTTGTCTTTTGAATAGAGGCTGTATTTGCGCTGCGGCTCTGGCAGGGTAGCAGTAAATACAGCAAGTCCGGCAGAATCGGGTCCGCGATCGCTCATGCCAATCAGCATGGGAACCATGAGTTCGCCAAGCGATTCTCGCCATTCTGGTTTTTTAATTAGTAGTCCGACAATTCCACACACGATCGCACCTACATTTATTTATTAGAAAACCTTGAGAGTTACGCACTGAAGTTAGAGATCTCGATCCCCCCTAATCCCCCTTTTTTAAGGGGGGAATGAAGCCTCTTTTTCAGGAAATATAGCGAAGAATTTACGTCGGTTGCTCCAACCTTAGAGAGGGAGGAAACTATTGCCCCCTTTTTAAGGGGGTTGGGGGATCTCACTATACAAAAACTTTTTTAGAAAAACTCCAAGTATCGTTCCACTTCCCACTGCGAAACATGACGCATATATTCCACCCATTCCATCCGTTTCAAGTTAATAAATTCATTTGCCAACACGCCCAACGCACCTTTGATGACTTCATCTGATTCCAGAGCGGCGATCGCTTCGTGCAAACTTTGGGGTAAAGTGCGAATACCTTTGTCTTTAAGGTCTACCTCCGATAAATCGTACAAATTCAAGTTATAGGGTTCGCCAGGATCGATTTCTTTATCAATACCATCTAATCCAGCAGCGATCGCGGCAGCAGTGGCAAGATAAGGATTGCAGGAGCCATCGGCAAGCCGCAGTTCTAAACGTCCGCTGGGAATCCGTACCATGCTGGAACGATTGTTGTCGCCGTAGGTGATGTAAGCTGGAGCCCAAGTTGCACCGCTGAGCGATCGCCCCACGACGAGCCGCTTATAGGAATTAATCGTTGGGGCACAGATAGCAGTGAGTGCTTCGGCATGAGCGAGTAAGCCACCCAGAAAATGATAGGCTAGTTTTGAGAGTCCTAAATGCCGCGAGTCGTTGTCGTCAGCAAATAGATTCGAGCTGCCATCGCTTATGGACATATGAATGTGCATTCCCGTACCCGTGCGGTTGGCGAACGGTTTCGGCATGAACGAGCAAATTAGTCCCAGTTCTTTAGCAATTTCTGACGCTGCCATTTTGAAAAAGATGTAGCGATCGGCAGTCGTGAGGCAGTCGGTGTAGGTATAGTTAATCTCAAACTGTCCGTTGGCATCTTCGTGGTCGATTTGATAAATGTCAAAGCCAGCTGCTTGCAGGTGAGTGACGAGTTTTTCCAGAAAAATCGCACTGCGCGACAATCCGCGAAAGTCATAGCAGGGTTTCTCCAAGGTATCGGTAGCATCAAACGGGTAAATCTGCCCCCGTTCGTCTTTACGAAGTAAGGCAAATTCTGGCTCGACTCCGGTATTAAGCGTCCAGCCTCGCTGCTGCAATCGCTCGATCTGCTGCATCAAGATATAGCGAGCATCGTAAGGGTAAGGTTTGCCTTTAACGTGACCGACACAAGCAATTCGCGCAAATCCAGGCATCCAGGGGACGAGCGATAGAGTTGAGAGATCGCCAACTGCCATGTAATCTGGACTGTGCGGCTCCATACCCAATCCCCACACCGCAAATCCGGCGAATCCGGCTCCTGGATGCAAAATATCTTCAAAGTGAGCCACGGGTACGGCTTTCGTTTTCGCAACCCCGTGAATATCGACAAATTGCGCCAGCACGAACTTGACTTGATGCGATTCGAGAAATGTTTTGGCTGCTGCTAAATTCATCCGATTGGCTCCAGGTTGACTCGATCTGTTCAAATTTCATGAATAGAGTAGCTTTGTCACAAAAATGATTCTGTGCCGATCGCGCCACCTCCTAACTCTGTAGCAATTTGAACCAGGGTTTGCCAAAAATACGTGCCAAACGTGCGATCGCACCAGATGCAAATGCATAACTTTCTCTCGATGTCAAGCGGGATAACGGTTACTGTGACACCAATTGCATTAGTCAAAACGACCGGACGATCGCCAAGTGATAATGCCTGAAAATTAAAGCTACAGGTTTGGCGTAAAAGCTCATGGACGCGATCGCCCACTAGTCCTAAAGCGAGATCTTGCCGTAAAACCGGGTAAACTTTTGCGGGTGGAGACTTACAGGCAGTTGCTAACTGGGGAGCGATCGCGCTGTTGAGGCTATCTTCGATTAGAAATTCTGTCAGTCCCAACCGAGCAATAATCCCACCTTCGGGTAGAGGATGCCAAGTATTCGGGCGATCGGGAATTGGCAGTCCCCACTCAGCTAACCATTGGGTTGCATTTGCTCCTTTCACGCCAAAGCGGGTCAAAAATGACAGATCGGCAATCCCCAACACAGAAGCAGACTGGCGATCGCCTGGTAGCTTTACTAAGGAGGGCATACCGTTAATGTCGCGCCACGCACCGTTAAGCGACTGGAGTGAATCGTGAATTGGACTCAGACGCAAAGGAGTATTCATGCGATCGCCTCCTGGCGTTGTGCCGTTTCTTGCTGGCGTTGGTTTTCAGGGTCGTAGAATGGTGTGGGGCTGACTGTTGCCGTAACGAGTGCGCCATCAGATAAACGAATCGAAATGCGATCGCCGATCGCTGCTAGTTCTGGTTTGACGTAAGCAAGTCCGATATACTGCTGAAGCGTGGGACTAAAAGCAATACTGGTAACGCGACCTGCAATTTCACCGCGATCGACGACCAAATGACACTCTTGCGGTGCAGTTCCTTGATTAGGGTCGAGCCTAAAACCGACTAACTTCTGCGCGATCGGTCGTTTAGCAATAGCTTGCAGGCTGCGCTGACCGATGAAAAATGGCTTATCTAATTTAACCGCCCATCCTAAATTAGCCTCCCTCGGAGTTGTCAAACCATCCGTATCTTGACCGACAATCAAATGTTCTTTTTCCAGCCGTAAAAGCCGCTGTGCTTCCACGCCAAAGGGCGCAATCCCGTAAGCCTTACCTGCGGCGAAAAGAGCATCCCAAACAGCCGCAGCTGACTCAGCCGCAACGTGAATTTCGTAACCCCACTCGCCCACAAAACCGACTCGGATCAAAATTGCTTCAATTCCAGCAACCGATGCTTCGCGTACTGCTAGATAGGGAAAAGCAGCACTGGAAAGATCGCAATCCGTCAGTTGTGCCAAGACATCGCGAGCACAAACTCCAGCAAGATTAATTGCCGATCGCGCTCCAGTTAAATTTACTAAGCCGCAATCTAACCCCCACATCGTATTCAGCCGCGATAGTTCTCGGTAAATTGCTGCTGCACCGGAAGTTGTCGTCGTGAAATAAAAATGCTCGGCTCCGAGTCGCGCGATTACACCATCGTCAATAATTATGCCTGTCTCGTCTAGCATCAGTGCATAGCGCGACATCCCCAATTTCAAATTGCTGTAGCGTCCAGTGTAAACTCGCTCTAAAAATTCGGCAGCATCCGCCCCGCGCAATTCTAATTTTCCTAACGTCCCAACATCGATTGCCCCTACGCGAGTCCGCACGGCTTTCACTTCAGCCCGAATGCAATTTTCGCGGCTCTTTCCAGGTTGGGTGTAGAATTCGGGTCGTCGCCATGCCCCTGCCAGCATGAACTCAGCACCCAAGGCAGCATGACGACTATGCAAAGGAGTATAGCGCTCTGGCGTAAAGCCCCGTCCGGCTAAGTGAGATAAGGGGACTGGATGAAAGAACGGTCGAGCGGTGGTTGTACCCACTTCAGCAGGAGATTTTCCCGTAATGCGTGCCAAAATTCGCAATGCATTCATGTTAGAGTGCTTACCCTGGCTCGGTCCCATGCCTACAGTGGTAAATCGCTTCAGCAATTCAATATTGTCAAATCCTTCCTGAATCGCATTCGGAAAATCTTTCAACTGAAGGTCTTCATCAAAATCGACAAAATTCTTACCCGCCGGATGCTCCACGATCGCCCACGGATGTGAGGGGGATTCTGAACCAGAAGCGACGGCGATTTCGACTGGTTCTGTCAATCCCAGAAAAGCAGCAGCCTCCAATCCCGCCCGACGACCATCGAGTAACTTGCGATCGTTTGCGTACACGCCATTCACCCGTCCGCAGGCAAACACGCCCGTAGGTAAGCACTCGGGAACGAACTGTTGCAAGCCTTCATCGAAGCGCATTTTCGTTCCAGCTTGGTAGAGCAAATTTGCCGCGCCTGCCCAGCCGACACTCATAATAATCCCATCGCAGGCGATCGCTTGTTTGAATTCTGCCTGCGGTTTGCCATTAGCGTCGAGCGGACAAACGACCGCACCCGAAACGCCGTCGCTTGCCGGATTCGTCTTGGCTTCGTAAATACAATGGCTGGTAAAAATGGGAATACCAAGCGCTTGTAAGGCTTGAGTAATTGAGTTAGTCGTGTAGGTCGATCGTAAATCCGCGATCGCCTTCACCTCAACGCCATGCTTTGCTAAATCTAAAGCAGCCTCATAACCATGACTGTTTGCTGTCAATACTACAGCTCGATGCATCGGTTTGACAGCATAGCGATAAATCAACCGTTGCGCTGCCGAAGCTAACATCACTCCTGGTAAATCGTTATTGCGAAACACGGCAGGCTGTTCGTATGCCCCATTTGCCATGATGACCGCTTTTGCCCGCAATTTAGTCAGACGTTCTCGATCCACTAAGGGAATCCAGTTATCTGCGTAATACGCAGCAGCAACCGTTTCGGTGTAAAGACGGATGCGATCGCAATCTTTAACCGCTTCCACGAGTTCTTGCGTCTGCGGCGATCGTTCGCCAGAACCACCTGCCCTAGCATTCTCATCCACAATTACCACATCTGCCCCTACATCGGCTGCGGCTAATGCTGCTGACAATCCCGCCACACCTGCGCCAACAACTAGCACGTCGCAAAAATCATACTGCTTTGCCGTGCGAATATGCGGTGTAGAGAAATCGACTTTCCCCAATCCGCTTAGATTGCGAATCATGCGTTCCCAGAAGGGAAACAGTCGTTTATTGTGAAAAGCTTTGTAGTAAAACCCGACTGGGAGAAACGGCGAGAATAAATCTAAAATGCTGTGGCGATCGCCCATCACCCCACCATGCGTATTCACCGCATACAGGGACATTCCCGCCTCTAATGGCGTGACATCGGCTCGGACGTTGAGCTGTTGACCATTTTGCATCAAAGCATTAACATCATGACTCGCCAAACTCAAAATTCCGCGCGGACGGTGGTATTTGAAACTACGTCCCAGCACTCGTTGTCCGGCAGCCCATAACGCACTCGCAATCGTGTCTCCGGCATAACCCCAAAAGCGATTTCCTTCAAAGGTGAAATCAATTCGCTGGTTGCGATCGATCCATTCACCGGAGATGGGTGGTAGGCGATTGCTCATGCAACATTCTCCTCACCGGATAAATAGATATAAGTAGGTACGCAAGACCTCATCAGTCAGCGTATTGCGCTCTGCAATAAACCAGGTATTACTTGGCGTATGACACCACCATTCCTGTTGAATTCCAGGTACGCTAGTGCGGTTAAATACGTACTCCGCCCACGTTGCATCGTCAACTGTTTGCGGATCGGGCATGGAGCGAACTTCCCCACCACAGATAAACTCAGAAATCGGTCTTGTTCCGTTAATCGGACAGGTCATCATTTTCATTGTTAATGCCCCACTGATGCTGCACCCTTTTCACCCACCAGCGCATAATTTTTAAATCGATCGAGAGAGAATTTTGTAATTAATTCGTGAGTGCGATCGCTCGCCACGGTATGAGCCATCGTTTTGCCACACACCGGAGTTGCCTTAAAGCCCCAAGTCCCCCAACCAGCATCAAGATAAAACCCCGCGATCGCGGTTTTACCCATAATTGGCGCAAAGTCAGGTGTCATATCTGCCATCCCTGCCCATTGCCGCACAACTTTAACGTGAGAGAGAAACGGAAAGAGTTCCAGCATATGCGCTGCTAATCCCTCTACAAAATCCAAGGTCGATCGCGTGGAATGTAATTCATAAGGATCGAGTGAGGCTCCCATGACTAACTCTCCCCGTGCGGTTTGACTGACGTAGACGTGCAAGCTACCCGAAACAACGATCGGATCGAGCCAGGGTTTCATTGGTTCGCTGACCATTGCTTGTAATGGATGGACGTAAATGGGCGATCGCAGTCCTACCATTTGCAACAGGCGTGGTGTAAATCCGGCAATCGCACACAAGACTCGCGGTGTCGAAATGTTGCCGCGAGTTGTTTGTACTCCTGTCACTTTGCCCGACTCAACGTTAATTCCCAAGACTTCTGTTTGCTGGTGAATTTCGACTCCCCGCCGATCTGCACCACGACCGTAACCCCACGCTACCGCATCGTGACGGGCAATGCTCCCGGGTGCGTGATAGAGTGCGCCCATGACTGGAGCCTTGCCACCACACGTCAAATCCATGTGCGGGCAAGCTTTTTTAATTTCATCCGGCTCGACTAATTCGCTCTCAATGCCGAAATGCTTGTTAACCTCCGCCCGCCAGCGCATCGTTCGGATTGCAGAGTCAGTATGAGCGAGCGTGAAATGTCCTCGCGTGGAATAAAACAAATTCAGGTCGAAATCCTGCGCTAAATCTTGCCAGAGTCGCACCGATTCATCGTAAAATTTTACGCCTTCTGGGGTGAGATAGTTGGAGCGAATAATCGTCGTGTTGCGTCCCGTATTTCCGCCGCCAAGATAACCTTTTTCGAGAACGGCTATATCGGTCATGCCATAATCTCGCGCCAGATAATAAGCGGCTGCCAGTCCGTGTCCGCCTGCACCAATGATGACAGCATCGTAATTTGGTTTGAGGCGATCGCGATGGCGGAACATTGCGGGTTCTGGATGCTGCTTCGCCAGCGCAAATTTCAGCAGATTCAGAGGCATCGTAAGTTTCCTGACAGGAACCTTTGCTGAATATCATGCATCAAAGATTTCTGGGTGTCAACAAAGTTTCCTGCTATGATTCAAAACGATGTAAGGTGAAATGGTAGCCAGCGCTGTTTCTCTACACTGCTCCCATACTGTGAGGTAAGCGCATGACAGATGCCACGGCAAATGGACTGGAGCGTTCCCAAGTACCAGCCGTCGATCCGCTCGAACGCTACATCGGCAGTACGATTCGAGAAATGCGTCAAAAACTCGGACTCACCATTGCCGAAATTTCGGAACAGACGGGAATTTCGCGGGGGATGTTGTCCAAGATTGAAAACGCTCAAACTGCTACGAGTTTGGAAACATTGACCAAAATTGCCCGTGCTTTAGGTATTTCCCTGTCAGCCTTCTTTCGCAATTACGACGTACCCACAGGCAGCGCCCAGCATGTGAAAAACGGTGAAGGTATGGAAGTCGTACGTCGCGGTACAAAGCGAGGACATACCTATCACCTGCTGGCATACGATCGCGGTTCGACAAAACTATTTGAGCCTTTTCTGATCGCTATGGATGACGCTTCCGAAGTGTTTCCCACCTTCGAGCATCCTGGGGTTGAGTTCATTTATATGCTGGAAGGAAAGCTTGAATACCGTCACGGACAATCAACTTACTTACTAGAACCTGGTGACGCATTGACTTTTCGCGGTGATATTCCTCATGGTCCTGAAAAATTGATCGAGTTACCGATTCGCTTTCTTGCGATAATTCACTATGCCACATCTGATGGCGATCGCATGAGTAGGGAGTAGGGAGCAGTGATGTACAGAAAAAACTCGATCTTATAGGACAAGTGTAAAAAAATAGGTGGGCATTTACCCACCTATTAATTAATTAGATTGTGTCGTTAATATCTCCACGGGCAAACGCTTAAAAGCAAGACGTTCGTTTTCCACATCGACAAAAATCGTATCGCCGTCGTTGAATTCATTCCGCAGAATTGACTTAGCAATTTGCGTTTCCAATTCCCGCTGAATTGCTCGTTTTAAAGGACGCGCACCAAATACGGGATCGTAACCTACTTCTGCCAAGAAATCTAAAGCAGCATCAGAAAGACGCAACGACATCTTGCGATCGCCCAGTCTTTGTTCCAGTCGCTGAATTTGCAACTTGACAATCTGCCGCAATTCTTGTAGTTGTAGAGCGTGGAAAATAATGATCTCGTCAATTCGGTTGAGGAATTCTGGACGGAAACTATTGCGCATCGCTTCCATCACCCGACCGCGCATTTCTTCATAGCGCGAATCATCCCCGGCAATATCTAAAATGTATTGCGAACCGATGTTGCTGGTCATAATCACAATGGTATTCTTGAAATCCACCGTATGACCTTGAGCATCCGTCACCCTACCGTCATCTAAAATTTGCAGCATGACGTTGAAAACATCTGGGTGTGCTTTTTCGATTTCGTCGAATAACACGACAGAATACGGACGACGGCGAATCGCTTCAGTCAGTTGTCCCCCTTCGTCATAACCTACATAACCAGGAGGCGCGCCAATTAAACGCGATACGGCGTGTTTCTCCATGTACTCCGACATATCGATCCGTACCAACGCCTCTTCGGTGTCGAAGAGATATGCGGCTAAAGCCTTCGCCAATTCGGTCTTGCCTACACCCGTGGGACCGAGGAAAATAAAACTAGCAATCGGACGATTTGGATCGGCTAAACCAGCACGCGATCGCTGAATCGCATCAGCTACAGCTGTCACTGCTTCATTTTGCCCGATGACACGATGGTGCAATTCGTCTTCTAAGTTGAGTAGTTTCTCTTTCTCAGTTTCGACTAACTTACTGATTGGAATACCCGTCCACTTAGAAATAACTTCAGCGATATCGGCTTCAGTAACTTCCTCCCGTAGCAGCGATTTACCCGTTGTTTGCGTTTGGGTTAACTGACTTTCAGCGGCTTCCAATTGTCGATGCAAATCGGTCAGTTTTCCATATTTTAATTCTGCCGCTTTATTGAGATCGTAATCTCTTTCTGCTTGCTGAATTTCGACGTTGACGCGATCGATCTCTTCTTTGACAGACTGAATTTTATTAATAACATCCTTTTCAGACTGCCATTGAGCGTTAAGCGCCGCTTGTTCTTCCTTGAGATCGGCAACTTCTTTTTCTAACCGTCCTAACCTTTCTCGCGAAGCCGGATCGCTCTCTTTTTCTAAAGATAAGCGTTCCATTTCTAATTGCAATATCTTGCGATCGATCTCGTCTAATTCTTCCGGCTTTGAGGTGATTTCCATTTTCAGCCGCGCCGCCGCCTCGTCTACCAAGTCGATTGCTTTGTCGGGTAAAAAGCGATCGCTAATGTACCGATTTGACAGAGTAGCTGCTGCAACCACAGCACTATCGGAAATTCTTACCCCGTGGTGGACTTCATACCGTTCTTTCAAACCGCGCAGAATCGAAATTGTATCTTCTACGCTGGGTTGATCGACATAAACTTGTTGGAAACGTCGTTCCAACGCCGCATCTTTTTCAATATATTTGCGGTACTCATCCAAAGTTGTCGCCCCAATACAACGCAGTTCACCCCGCGCTAGCATTGGTTTGAGCAAGTTCCCTGCATCCATCGCCCCTTGGGTAGCACCCGCACCGACAACGGTATGAATTTCGTCGATAAATAGGACGATATTACCTTTAGACTCGGTGACTTCTTTCAATACCGCTTTTAGACGTTCTTCAAACTCACCCCGAAACTTCGCCCCTGCAATTAATGCTCCCATATCTAAGGCGATTAACTTGCGGTCTTTAAGCGACTGGGGTACGTCACCAGCGACAATCCGCTGTGCTAAGCCTTCGGCGATCGCAGTTTTACCGACACCAGGTTCGCCAATCAGTACGGGGTTGTTTTTAGTGCGGCGAGACAAAATTTGGACTGTGCGACGAATTTCATCGTCCCGTCCGATTACGGGATCGAGCTTACCTTGACGGGCAGCGTCAGTCAAGTCACGTCCGTACTTTTCGAGTGCTTCGTATTTGCCTTCTGGATTTTGGTCGGTCACTTTCTGATTTCCACGCACTTGTTTAATTGTATTTTTTAGTTTGTTTTCGTCTAACCCAAACTCTTGAAATAAACTCCTACCGAAGCGATCGTCCTTAGCGTAAGCTAACAACAAATGCTCGATCGAAATGTATTCGTCAGCAAATTCCTGACGGTAAGCATCAGCTCTATCTAATAGGGTATCGAGGCTGCGTCCTAGATAAACAGAGCTAACGCTACCAGAAAGTTTGGGCTGACGTTTAATAAATTGCTCGGTGCGATCGCGTAACTTCGTGACATTAACACCAGCTTTATTAAAAATACTACTTGCCAAGCCTTCTTGTTCCAGCAGCGCTTTCATTAAGTGTTCGCTTTCAATTTGCTGCTGCGGAACGGCTTTAGCAATATCTGGGGTATGGGCGATCGCTTCCCAGGCTTTTTCGGTAAATTGATTGGGATTAGTGGGTTGCATCCGTTACTCTCCCCTCCGCTAAAATCTACTAACCATTAGAGCTATTTCTGGCTCATGCCTCCCTCTATCGTCATTGTAGAAATACAGACATAGGATGCAAGATCGGTGTTTACGCAATCCATACGGGGTATTCCCGAATGATTAGTGACCTAATGCAAAAAGTGCCTTACACCTGTCAACACCATCACAATTCCCAATTCATTTGCTGCCTTAACTGAATCTGCATCCCTGAGACTTCCACCAGGTTGAACGATCGCAGTTATGCCAGCAGCGGCGGCTGTTTTGACTGAATCATCAAAAGGAAAGAACCCATCGCTAGCTAATACTGCACCTTGGGCTTTCTCTCCGGCTTGTTCTAAAGCAATTTGTACCGAACCGACACGATTCATTTGTCCCGCCCCTACACCCAGAGTAGCGCGATCGCGAGTCACGACGATGGCATTTGATTTGACATGCTTGCACACTTTCCAAGCAAATAGCAATTCTTCTAACTGTTCTGGAGTTGGTTGTTTTTCTGTCACCATTTGCCACTGTTTAGTGTCGGCAACAAGATCGTCAGATGCTTGTACCAAGAAACCACCCGCGATCGCTTTTATTGTATGTAAAGACGTTTCATGTAACGTTTCTACATTTGGTAATGTCAAAACCCTAACTTTAGATTTACTAGCCAGAATTTCCCGTGCTTCTGGTTCGCATTCTGGGGCAACGACGCATTCTAAAAATGTTTTTGTCAACGCTGTAGCTGTCGCTACATCAATTGCCCGATTTAAGGCAACAATTCCCCCAAAAGCTGAAACTGAATCGGCGTTAAAAGCCTTTTCATAAGCTTCAGAAATTGTAGTTCCCAACGCCGTACCGCAGGGATTTGTATGTTTAATAATTGTCGCTGCGGGGACATCAGTAAATTCTGTAATTATGCGTCTTGCTGCTTCTAGATCGACTAAATTGTTATAACTCAATTCCTTCCCTTGGAGTTTTGTCGCAGCCGCCCAACCCGTTGCACTCGTTCCCGTTTGATACCATGCCGCAGGCTGATGCGGGTTTTCCCCATAGCGTAGAGACTGTACTCGTTCGCCTGAAATTGCAAACTGTTGCGGTAATTCTTCCCGACTCCCCTGTACGGGCGTACTGCTGCGCGCCCCTACCGACTCCCGGCTCCCTAAATAAGCAGCGATCGCGCGATCGTAATTCGATGTATGCCAAAAAGCTTTTTGGGCGCAAGCAGCGCGGAATTCAAATGAGACTTCCCCTTGTTGGCGTAATTCCTGCAAATATGTTGCGTACATTGCTGGTTCGCACAACACGGTTAAATGGGCAAAATTTTTAGCCGCTGCTCGGATCATTGCGGGTCCACCAATATCGATTTGTTCTACCGCTTCTGCTAAAGTTACGTCAGGCTTGGCGATCATTTGCTCGAAAGGATAGAGATTGACTGCCACCAGATCGAAAGGGCGGATATCATTAGCCTCCAGATCTGTCACGTCTTGCGGTACGTCCCGCCGTGCTAAAATGCCACCATGAATCCGAGGGTGAAGAGTTTTGACGCGCCCGCCGAGAATTTCTGGCGAACCAGTGTAATCTGCAACTTTAGTTACTGGTATTCCTGCTGCTTGAATCGCTTGAGCCGTTCCACCGCTGCTCACAATTTCAAAACCAAATTCTTCTACCAAACTACGGGCAAAATCGATCAGCCCTGTTTTATCAGATACACTCAGCAGCGCCAAACGTGCCATAGTTCCCAGTCCTTTGCAATTCAATTCAGACAAAGAACTATTGTACGTTGTTAGTTGTTGGTTGACAGTTATCAATTGTCAGCGATCGGGGAGTCGGGAGTCGGGAGTCGTGGTAAAAATACAGATAACCAATGACCAATTACCAATGACCAATTACCAATTACCAATTACCAATTCATGGTATTAGACATTATGGAGATGTTAAATGGAGGATTAGAGTAAATGGGACTCTTCGATCAAATCGTCAGTGCAGTCGGTAACTCTAACCAAGCTGGTAGCGCAGGTCAAATTGGTGCTATTGTCAACACGATCCAACAGCTCAGCAACAATACTGGTGCAGACCCTTCTACCCTACAATCAGTATTATCATTAGTGGGTGGTCAGGTACGCTCATCCTTACAACAGCAACGCGCCGTGAATGGCGAAGCACAAGCACAGGCGATCGTCAATCAATATAGCGGCACGCAACCCAGCCCTCAAGCTGTGAATACTCTGTTTTCTTCTAACCAACAGCAACAACTGATTCAACAAATTGCCCAGATGACAGGACTGAATTTAGGTTCGATCCAGCAGATGCTACCCGTACTCGTACCGCTAGTATTAAATTTGCTGCAATCTGGGACTCAGACTCAAAACCCCCAAGGCGGCGCTAATCCCGTCCTCAATGCTTTTCTAGATGCCGATCGCGATGGAGATGTGGATGTAGCTGATGCAATGCAAATGGCAAGTCGCTACTTGAGTCGGTAATACAAGAGTGTGGGGTGTGGGTTGTGGGG
>NZ_PYCI01000126.1:0-19396 GCF_003015105.1 Chroococcidiopsis sp. CCALA 051
CTTTTTATCAGTATAGCTACTGGATAATTCTGATAATTTCGTATCTAAAGCTCGTGATATCCTAATCATTCGCCAAATTTGTTGAGCCTTAACTCGATCATTAAAAAGGTCGGTATAAGGTGGTTTATTAACGTCTTCCCATAGCTTCCCTATTTTATCTTTTGCCATAAGAGCATAGCGTATTTCTTCTGAGCCACAGGCTAACGCTATAGCAGCTTCTTCTACAGTGCAGTTTTTATCATCTAATTGATATGTATGACTACTTCTTTTATAGTGGTAATCAATTCCATCAAGTGCGAATTCTACTTTAAGTTGATCCTGAAAAGGATCTAATGAAATAAAGTCACGATTTTCAACTTTATTCTGGGTATTCGTAGCTTTAGTTACCCTGAGTGCAAAATCTGATGGACAATTCTCTAATGAGATTAATTTTATAAAAACTTTAGCTTTACGAACTTGTTCGGAATTTCTATCGTAGCAGTTACCAATTGTTCCTACTGTTTGAGCGCCATTTACAATCGAGATTTTTTCACAGCGAAAGGTTGCTACAGATTTGTCAGCACCACCTCTAGGTAGCTTCTGGATTTTATCACATAAAACTGTAATTCCATTATTGAAATATAAAAAACTTTCTGGACTATTTGAAAGAGTGTCTTGAATCCCTTCATTTACATCACTTAAACCTATAAAACTGCGGATATTTTTAGAAAATAACTTCTCTTGATGTTCCTGCCATAGATTTGCCAAATCTTCAGCACTAATCTGTCCATAAATAGTTTGATATGGTTCTTCATTTTGTCCCCAATGAATCAATGTAAAATCTTTGTCAATAGATTGAGTTAAACTCTTTGATAAAGCTTGATGTGCTTCGGTTAAAGAAAATATTTCAAAAAAACACAATTCACTTACTACATTATTTTCCTCTATAAATTCTTGTATTAAGGTTTTGTTGTCCGATCCCAACTGTGTACCAGAATAAGCCAAGATTATTTTTATTTTTAAGTTAGGGTTATCTAAAGCTCTCTCAATTTGTGTTTTTTTGTTATTTATCTTTTCATTAAATCTTGAAAATTCAAGATCGATTAGATGTCGTATACCTCGTACAAATTTATTGACTTCACCTGTATCAGGTTCTCCTTTTCCTGAATTAATCCATTTTGCTTGAGCTAACCAAAGAATATTTTCATCTTCATCATAAAAGATCGCATCAATTCCATTATCTTTATAGCCATCAACAATAGCATCAAGAGCAATATTAGTTTCTACCGACGCAAGGCTAATCAAACTATAAGCAGCATAACTCCTTGACAACCTAATTTTCTCTCGATCGTCTTGAGACTTGTTACTCATATCTGATAGATCAATTAATTGTGTCAGTGTTCTCGTCAGTTGGTTTTTAACCTGTCTTAATTGAAGTACCATATTATTCTTTCCTTATTTGGTAATACCAAGAACATCGATTATATTGATGGCGAGCAAGCTGAAAAAGCTGTTGAATTGCTGGGAGCATCACCCAGAGAAGTTGTTTTCACCTCTGGGGCGGCTGAAAGCATTAACCTAGCAATTCAGGGTAGCAGATCTCCCAACGCTAGTGCTGAAACTAAGCCCTGCATCACTGTAATGCTAGTCGAATACAAAGCTGTTTTGGACACCTATTATGCCCTAAGCAAAAAGGAATTGGCTGAAATAGTCAGCCTCCGTATTGACTCAAAAGGTAGGCTTGACCTTGTACAACGACAAAACCTGTACGAGAGACTAGCTCAATATCTTGTAGATTCTACGGAAGGTGGAAATGGCTGAAGATACTCCTTTCCGTATGTTTGACCTCTCACGACAAACTCACCATCAACCAAATTCAGAAAAACCCTTTGTACTTGACCCTACCGAACTATACGATATTCCTTCTGGGTATATTCCCATTACAACTGAAGTAGAGTGGATTGAATACTTCGGCGTGAATGACTCTCCCTGTTGGGTTAAAGGTAAGCGGCTATGCGATTGGGCGGAAGCATGGCTTCGAGCATGGAATAAGCTTGATGCGATCGCGGAGATTAAGCAACATCCACGCCTGCGCTTAGAAACCCTGTTCGATCCTATACCTTTACCCAGTGAGTGGACTGGTAAACAACTGCTAGCTCTCGTCAATAAACTCGACTCCTATCCCCAAGACAACCCAATTGCTCGTCTACTGGCAGATCTTACCGGAAGTAACGAGCAGATATGGCTTGCAGAACCTTCAATCCAAAATCTCGCCGCTTGGCTAGCGATTCCAGTACCAGAAGAATGCAAACCCTTAGAACGAGTTTGGCAGCACCAGTTCCAGAATCATCGCTTAGCAAGCTACTACCAGACTGAAGATAAACTACTGCTCCTACGTCGCTGGTTAGGCATAGCAGACCCAGCGGTTACAGAGCTGGGTATGTATCCCCTTCCAGTTCCCGATTTGCTCGGACAAGAATTTGACTCCCACTGGGAGCAACAACTCTATCGCAGTGAGGGCAGAGTTTTAGATAGCCTTACGCCTACTAAGGTTGCAGGGATAGAGCGGATTGCCAATTGTGCCTACAGGGTTTTGAGCAATCGACCTAACTTGATTACTAAGGCAAGAGTAGCACGAGTAGCCGCATACCTCAGTTACCAGCAAAGGCAAGAGCTACGCGATCGCCAACCTCCACCTCAGCCTCAACCTCTCGCATTAAATGCTAACCCCAAGCAGGCTCTTGACTGGGTGACAAAAAGTTATCTGCCCTTTCGTCGTTGGGAAATAGTCATTCATCAACCTGCTTGTGAGCAAAGAATCAGCGACGCGATCGCGGATAGCTTTGTCGAATGGATACTAGAGCATTACCCCCAAATGAAAGTAGATCCGGTCGAGCGCTCCGACCTAAACTACAGCGTTGCATCTCTAGTACAAAATCTCTGCCAGTCAAGTCCTGTACTTTGGGTTGTGGTCGATGGATTAGGCTGGTTGGATCACCTAGAACTCTTATCTTTCTTAACGCAAAACAGCCAGCTTGCAGTTGAAACTTATATCGAACCCCGATTTAGTGTTTTGCCAACCAAAACCGAATATGCGAAGTGGAGTTTATACGCTCAACTTTTGCCTAGCGATCCGTCTTGGGTGGATGACGCTGGAAAAGCCTTCCCAAAACTAGGTCTGGGCGAACGTTATACAGATTATCGTAAAGCTGAACTACTCCAAGATTTGAGGCAGGATAAACACAAGCTTTACTGTTGGGATACAGATCGGTATGACAAGTTAAACCATACGGAAAGAGACTGGCAGCATCTTTACCAATTTCAACGTCCTCACACATTAGAAGGCATTGCAAAGGAAATTCAATCTTTTGTAAATGAATATCCCCGCCCCGATTTACTCAAGATTGTAGTTGCCAGCGATCGCGGACAGATTTTAGGAATTTCAGAGCAAATAACTTCCCCTGTAGAACTACAAGCTAAGGGAAGAATGGCGATTGGTAAAACCAACGACCCCAGATTTGTAGTATTGGAGCGCGATCGCTACGGTCTTTCCCACGACATTAGCATCGTCAAAAGCTCCGCCAGTACTGGTGCTTTCAACCACACCACGGATAAAAAAATCATTGGTTCTCACGGTGGACTTTTCCCAGAAGAAGTTGCGATCGGTGTATCTGTCCTGCGAAAATCCATCCAGCGCCGTCCCGTACTCATTACCTGTCGTGGTGAAGGCAAACCAAGAGAGCCTGGAGAGCTAGAGATTATTATCGATAATCCCAATTCAGTGCCGATCGCCGAGCTTTGCCTATATATTAAGGAATTGTCCGATTTCAATACAGGAAAGCCTTTAGAGCAAATAATTCCAGCCAACGAGTCACTAACTTTCAAGGTCACAATTCCTGAAGTGCCTGAATTACCTTTAATCCATGAGGGCGATCGCCTATTGCTATCTGGCGAATTAACCTTTCTATTTGCTGGTGCGGAAGCTGGAAGTGCAAAACTTGCTTCAGACTCCGCGATCGTCGTTCATCAAATATTTAGTAGTGGTGGAATTAATCTAGATGACTTCTGAAACAATAACTTATAATAACAATCTAGTTCGTGATGTTTTTGGACATCTATGTATTGATAAAAGTAGATTACCATCTAGTGGGCTAACTTCTGTTGGAGTACCTAGCTTTGTTGCTGAATGGTTATTAGACAAAATAGTACCTGGGTCGGGAGCGCTAAATTTAGCAGAATTAGAAAAAATCAATAACTTTGTTACCAAAGCATTTCCCCGTAAAGATGACCGCAATGAAATCATTTTCGATTTAACTCAAGGGCAAGTACGAAAACTAATTGCTCTCATGCAGGTGCGAATCAAGCTAGAACAGGGAGGACGAGTAATTCCCGAACCTTTGGCACAAATACCAGTACTAAATTTAGCTGAATGTAGTATTGCCACTGAAGTAGTAGAACGCTACAAGATGCTGCTTCGTCAGGGAATTTGGGGGAAAATTAACCTTGCCATGCTTCCTGATGGCAAGGTAGAAGTGATTGGCTTTGAACCCTTCCAATGCTCTCAAGTTAATCTCCAAGCCTATGCAGAATGTAGGGCAAAATTTAACACTCAAGAGTGGCGAGACTTACTGTTGTGTTCGATTGGCTTTAATCCTCAACATCCAAGCTATACCCAGGAAGCAAAAACATGGATCTTAGCTAGATTATTACCATTGGTGGAATCTAATTACCATATTATAGATCTAGCCCCTAAAGGCACTGGAAAAAGTTTCGTATTTGAAAATATCAGTAGTAAAGTTTCCTTAATTAGTGGTGGCAAAGTGACTCCTGCCCAACTTTTTATTAATGGTAAGACTAAAGAAGTAGGCTTACTTGGTCGTCATGATGTTGTGGTTCTAGATGAAGTGCAGAGTTTAACCTTTGACAATCCTGATGAAGTCATTGGTCCACTCAAAAACTATCTTGCTAGTGGGCGCTACAATCGTTCTGGCTTTGCCGACGTTTCGAGTGATTGTTCCTTAGTGATGTTGGCAAATATAGAATTAGATGAGCAATTACAACCCCGTAATGAAGATAATTTAATTGCTAATCTACCTAAGTTTTTTGCTGAAACCGCATTACTAGATCGATTTTCTGGTATTATTCCTGGTTGGCAAGTCCCTAAGTTTCGCCGAGAAATGATTGCTTCTCAAATTGGACTAAAACTCGATTTTTTTGGAGAAGCATTATTGTCTCTACGCCAAGATAACCGCTTCCTGTCCTACGTACAGCAACATACTCAATTTGATAAAAGCACAACTGTTCGCGACCAGAATGCAATTCATAAGTCGGCAGCAGGTTTTTTAAAAATTTTGTATCCTCATCTAGATTTAACGTTGATGGATTTCCAACGTGATTGCTTAGAACCTGCTTGCAAACTACGTCAAGCTATTCGGAATTCACAATATTATCTAGATGACGAATTTAGACAATTTGGTAGAAACATCTACGTTGAAGTCAAGTGATAAAAAGAGAAGACATAATATACCTGGACTACCATGCCACCACTCCAGTCGATTCAAGAGTGGCTGAGCTAATACTTCACTACATGACGGTGGCGTTCGGTAATGCTAGCAGCACCGATCATAAATATGGGGATGAAGCAGAAGAGGCTGTTTCAAAATCTGCTACTCACGTTGCGAAGTTAGTTGGAGCGTCACCACAAGAAGTCATATTTACCTCTGGAGCAACTGAGGGCATCAACC
The DNA here is from genome assembly GCF_003015105.1 of Chroococcidiopsis sp. CCALA 051. Classification (NCBI taxonomy): domain Bacteria; kingdom Bacillati; phylum Cyanobacteriota; class Cyanophyceae; order Chroococcidiopsidales; family Chroococcidiopsidaceae; genus Chroococcidiopsis; species Chroococcidiopsis sp. CCALA 051. Next base: position 5,724 of record NZ_PYCI01000126.1, read on the forward strand.
TAGCCATTCAAGGCAGTCTATCTTTCGATCCCACCAATAGAAATCTAGATCGCATAGCTGTTTTACCTATTGAGCATAAAGCTGTCCTAGACACTTGCCACTTTATAGCCAAAAAGGGAATCGCCCAGGTGATAAACTTGCAGCTTGATTCCAAAGGTAGACTTAACTTAGATGACCTTGAGAAAGTCTGTCAGAGTGGAATTTCTCTACTCTGTGTAATGGCAGCTAACAATGAAATAGGTAATATTTACTCGATTAAAGAAGTTGGTAAGATTGCTCAAAAGTATGAAATTCCTTTCCTTTGCGATGCCGCGCAAGCTGTAGGAAAAATTCCAATTAAATTTGAAGAGTGGGGGATTACTTACCTATCTATATCTGCTCACAAACTCTATGGTCCTAAAGGCACTGGGGCATTAATCATTAGAAAAGGATACCATCTACAGCCAATTTTCTTTGGTGGCGGTCATCAAAAGGGGATTAGATCGGGAACTCTCAACGTTCCTGGGATTGTTGGCTTGGGGGAAGCCTGTCGCCTGCGCCAACTGGAGATGGAAGCAGATGAAAAAGCGATCGCAGCCAAGCGGGATAAACTACAAAGCCTGCTGATAAACAAAATCCCTGGTTTGATAGTCAACGGAGATACCACCGCTCGTCTGGCAGGCAACCTCCACATCTCTATTCCCGATATTCCCAATAGTGCAGTCATTGCTAGAGTGCGCTCTAAACTAGCCATTTCTACTGGTGCAGCCTGTTCTTCCGGTGTAGAAACGCCGTCTCATGTTTTGCAAGCATTAGGTTTGCCTGACAACATTATTGACGGGGCATTACGCATTGGTCTTGGTAAATTTACAACCGAGCGAGAAATAGATCGGGCTGCGGAAATTATCTCAAATGCTGCTAGCCAGATTCGCCAAGCTATGTATCTTGAAGTTTAGAGTGCGAAATAAATCGACTCAGGCTAAGCAGCAGAAACTTACTTGGATCTAGTAGTCTTCTAGTGGATTGAGCTGATACTGCTACCCTTGTATCGATTCCAATTTCAGCTGTCTACTTCTGAATTAGCATCCTCAATCCCATACTCTTTCTCAATTAGCTGCAAAATCTTATCCTCTAGTGGCGTGAGATAAGTTTGCCGTCCTAAATGCTCCAGCATCGTATACGCTGCGCGATCGCGAAATCCTGGCACTTCCCTTACTCTCCTAATCCGCTGCAAAATCTGGGGTAGCTGCCGATGGACTTCGGGCGAATCAATCTTATTTAGGTTTTCTGGCTTCACGGTCAAAGTTGCATTGTGTACTTCAACAATGATGGTAAAGTCTCTTGGCTCAGTAGCGATCGCCCAACAGCCGTTATATTTCTTTTCTTTACCTTTCAACCTTACCAAGGTGAATATATCACCCACCTGGCAGTAGTCTTTGGCATTCCCCAAAGGCTTTTCTTTGAGTTGCTCGACGATCCCTTTGACGATACGACCGCTAGGAACCTTGCCCCCAGCTTCATCTACGCTCTGTATCCAAGCATCAACCTGCACTTCTGGTTCCATACCTGCTTTAGCTATATCCCGCAGCTGACGTTCTGTGGTCGGCATGGGAATTTGCCGACCATTGGTCGGCAAAAATTTCCGAATATTGTCGTAAACCTCAGCAGCAGAAATTTTTAGGTAAGCAGCATCGCGGCTATAGTTGAAGCGATCGCGGCAGTATGCTTCAAATGTTTTATGGGTACTGCGATACAACCGTCGCTCCCGCAATTGGGCAAGTGCCTTACCTGCTTGATAGAATGCTCTCTCTACCCGCAACTCTAAACGGTGGCGATCGCGTTCTTCGTCGTGGGTGAGTTCTTCTAAAATTTCTACCTGGGCAGCTTCTACGGGGAGCGATGTATTGGACTCCACCATAGAAGAGGATTCAGTAGCTACAAGTTTCTTGTTACTCATACACCTGCTTTTCCCCTAGAACTCGTCACGGTGTGCCATCTCCACACACTCATCCTCCAGTTCCTCCTCTGCCCGTTCCGCCTTCTCTAGCTTTTTGGGTTCTGCATTGCAGGCTTCTTCATGCCGCTGCTGCGCTTCCACCTCTTCAGTCGGGGTACGATCGCGAGATCTCATACTCATCGTTTGAGCCAGCAGCCTTGTTTCTAGAATCCGCTGTTGTTTCTCTTTGACGGTAGCAGTCCAACTCTCCCGCTCAATCCTATCGAGTTCGCTGCAAATTCCACGGGTTAATCGCTGGTCGTATTCTTCACAGTTGGTATAGAAACTACCAGCACCGCACCGATAGCAAGCCGGATGTAAGTCTTTGTCATAGTCGTAGCCTGGGATGACCAATTCGGCTAGCGAGGGTCTGACTATTCCAGTATCGTGACAGCAGAAGCATTTCCAGTCTGGATACCAAATCTCAGCGTCAACACTAGACTCTTTATCCGGTCTGACTGGCTGGCGAGAAAATTTAGGCAGGCTCATCGGCTATCCTCCCCGCATATGCATTGGTCTTCTGCGCCCACATGAGAAAAGCAAGCCTTTCCTCTCTCTCAAATTCATCCGCAATTGCCCACGGATGCCCCTCCCAATAAGCCTTGTGCAACCAGTCCATCAGGCGCGGGTCATTCTCCCAGTCATACTTACGGGCGATCGCCTCCTGTTTTGCCTCTCGACCCGCCGAGGACGCTAAGAAATATTTGTAAAGTTCTGTAAAGTTCGCGGCAATCCATTTGTCAGGAAGCTCAGGCGGATGTGGTAGGTTGGCTGCCTTTTTTCTGCCAAATTCCAAAAAAATCTCTCTCTCGCCTTCTGAGAGAGTGTGAATAAAGTCTGTATAAGTCTTATTAGTCTGAAGAGTGCTGGAAGCTTTATCTGGTGAAGGTTCTGGCTGCCGATCGTTTCCTATAGGAAACTCCGGTTTCTTATAGGAAACTTCGGTTTCCTCTGAGAAATCTTGGTTTCCTATGGGAAACGCTGGTTCACTGTGGGAAACGTTGTTTCCTATAGGAAACGATGCGACATCGGACGTATCTGCCTTGATCCGAATTTTGACTCGTGTTAACTCTACGTGGATAAAACCTTTTGCATCTAAACTCTTAATAGCCTTTGAAACTGCTCCCTTAGATAAGCCCAGCTCCTCAGCCACTACAGTGACGCTATACTCCAAGTTGCGATCGCCAAACGGATCTAAGGTTCGCACGTAGAGAAAAACCTTAATTTCTACTCCAGTCAAGTCTTTTAAGTCAAGCACCTCTTCATGGGTTAGGGGGTAGAAAAGAGGCTTTTTAGTAACTTTTTGCTCAGATGTCATGATTTCTCAACCTCCTCACCAGTAACTTTGACCCCAAAACATAGGCAAGCAGCTTCAATATCCGACAGTCTCTTAAGTTCAAAAGCTGAGCCGAACAGATGTATTCGCTTTTGATGCTCTGGGTAGAAGCCTGAGTAAGCTAGGGTTTGACCTAATGCGGCTTTCCAGTCTTGGATGCTTTTAATTTCGATAATTTGCGTATCAGTCAGTAAGTCAATGCGACCAGCGGGGGTAACGACTTCTACCAATCCGCCTAATTGAGCGTGTAGGCGATCGCGGATTTTTCTCCCAAAGCTTAAATCTTGTTTAGTAGAACTGTATTTTTCATCGATCCAGCCCTTAAGTGCAAGTGAATCTAAAGCCCTACTAATGGTTTGTCTATGAACTTGACGCTTTGGTGATGATAATTGCCCTGCTATGTGATCAGCATCGATCCTAACCCCCCTAACCCCGCTGCTGTGGGAGTCAATCGTCCGAATGTAGTACAGTACGTCCAGCTCTGCCTTGGTAAGCTCCCGACAAGCCCTTAACCATTCTTGGTGTTGCAGTGGGTAAAATTTTCCCTGAATCTTTTCTTGCATCACGTTACAATACCAATCATTACAAAACGTTTATTAGTCAATACAAGCTACGCCCCTCGTCACAGGGGCTATTTTTTAGCTATCTATCGTCGAACGTGCAGAATTTAGTAATTGCCCAGCCAGTCCTGGACAAGTCTTAAACCGATCGCTTTACTTATCTGCGGACAATACTTCTTGCTCCTACTGGCGTGCGGGTTAGCAATACAAGCATCTCACTCCTGCTTGCCTGTAAGCAGGTGTTATAGTTCTGAGTAAGTCCAAACTGGATTTGAAGATGCATAATTACCACTATCGGTGTTGGTTTAACATTTAACTAAAGGTGTAAGATCCTTATAGCTGATCTATTGTTGTATCAACCTATCACTCAGTTAGCTCGTAGGCTAATTTAGTAATGAAAGTTAACAGCCCTACCTCCACCACCTCTTCCCCTCTTGCAACATCGTTTGATGTAACGCTAAAGCTTTATAGAATTAGCGCCAAAGAGCTGTCTAAGTTAACCGGAGTGTCCGAAAACCACATTTCTGAATTTCGCCGAGGAAAGGGCGATGTCAGTACCAATGTCCTATCAAAGTTGATGGACGGCATGGACACCCTTGCTCCAGGCTCTAAACAGCATTTATGTAAATTGATATCCGGTCAGTCGTCTCAATCCTTGAGTCAATCGCTCGTTCAAATAATTCATGCAGCGGAAGAAGACGAGCTTTTGGATGCAATGGGCGCGATTACTAATAGGTTTCGCCATCTCCGCAACTATTCCGATGGTGCTGTTTCGCAACCTTTACTAGAGGTGTAGTGGTTTTCTAGTGGTGCGTAGGAAGACTGAAAAGTTTAAAAAATAAGAAAATCAGTTTTTTTAGTTGCAGGCATTTACTCAATCGAGTAGAGCCTGTTTTTTAAGCTTGGGTTGGTTATTTCGTTCGTCTTGGGTTTTCCGATCGTCTGCTTTATGCGGTAAGTGTTTAAGTGAGTCATTAGAAGCTTGCTTGGCATGGAGGATGTTCTCCGGCAGCTGGTGCTGAATTAATTCAATATGCGAGCCATGATTAGAGGTAGGTGCGGGTGGAGCAGCTAACTTCGTGGTTACTTGATCGGCAGCGATCGCATTGGAGCTACCTCTATAAGTATGCTTCCAGTCAGTGCTGGATTTATTGCCAGTGCTTTGTGCAATTTCGTCAGCATTTTCACTTCTGCCACTCTCACTAGCCTCATTCATGCTGGGCAATTGGATTAGAGACAAGTTTTTAGGGTGATTCTGAATTAGGGGAATGAGTGAGGAGGCTGTACGAGTTTTCTTTTGGCTATTGCTGGTTGCACGAGTCGCGATCGCTCCTGCATCCCTTGTCAGGTCAAAGGTTACTCCCCGAAGTTGCAATCCTTGTAAAGTACAGCCAAATTCATTCCTACCCAATTTACCGCCTTGAAATGCTACGCCATCTGCTGAGTAGGAAATCCCTTGGATAACGCCTTCTCTCGTTACCTTTACCTTAGCCTCCACGCCAGACGCATCTAGCTTGTCGAGGAATTGGGTCATTGTCATGCCCCGATGGATAGTCGCGTCAACGGTAGCTTGGATCTTCTCCAAAGCACTTTTGTCAGCAGGTCTGTCGCGCAAGCCTTGCTCGAATTCCTGTTGCTCACGCATCATGCGCCGCTTTTGTCCGGTGGAAGGGGCGCTGTGATTTGCTTCCCAGGAGCAAGGTACGGGTGTCAAGCTAAACTGTGACTCTAACTTCCTGAGCGTCTTTTCTAACCGTCGAAAGTCATACCAGTCGGACACGCATTCGCCATCAGATTTGATGCGACTAGCGGCAATATGCAGGTGAAAGTGGTCGCGGTCGTTGTGGGTAGCAGCGAAGTATAAGTTGCGCTCGAATCCCATCCCCTCAAGTGTTGCTCCTACAATCTGTTCCAACTGCTCTTTATTCGGTCGTTCTCCTGGTGCAAAGCTAATGCTGATATGACTGACAGGAGATTGTACTCTAGGATTTAATTGTCGGGTAGCTTCCAACTGCTTGTAAAAGTCTTGTGGAGACTCCCCAGCTAAGTTGGTGCAGAGCAGTTCGGCTTCTTCCTTATCCAGAATGTATTGCGTTAAGCCAGCAAAACTCTTACCCTTTTTAATCTTCCCGATCATCTGTATCTTCTGCGGCACTGGTGGAGCTGTCATCGTCTATTCCCAAGATTAAATGCATACGTAATCGGTCAATCTGTCTCCTTAATTCCTCAAAAGGAGTTAGATCGATGTTTGGCGGTGTCAACCCGTCAGCGATCGCCGTGTTCTGCGCCTTAGCTATTTGGTTAATGTTGTTACCAATTTTACCGAGCTGCCAGTAAGCTTGCCAGTTGGCTTCGGGGACGGTTTTGATTCGATAATCAGCCATTCTCCGTCGAATCAACTCTGCCTTACTAACTCCTGCCGATTCTGCTAAAGCTTCCCATGACTTGCTCTCGTCAGGAGTTAAGAGCATTTCAAACCTAACCGTGCGCTGTCTAATTTTGCTTTTGAACTGGGACATGGGATGCAGTGTTACGTAAACCCAAAGGAAAAAATCGGACTGAGTAGAGTCACGAATTTTATTTTACTTAAGTAAAATATAACACCAAAAACTATTCCGTACTCGTAGATGAACGCGGATTAATGCAGCATTATTTCTGTTGGGGCGATCGCATTGAAGCAGCAGGGCGTTTATCGGGGAGCTTGGGGGATAGCCCCCAACAAGCATGGCGACGACCAAATTTACTTCCAACAGAGATATACGGATATCGCCACTGCTTGCTTCTGCGGATCTGATGCGGATGCAGGGGCAGGTGGTGGCGGCTGCCAGCAGCGTGCGTAGCGATGGCGTGCAGGGTAATGGAAGGAATTGTGCAGGGTTAGGGTAGGGTTTGACTAGGGTTGTAATTGTCAATAATCTTGCGTTGTTGAGAAAAGATGGGGATTCCAGGGGTCAAAATTCGATCGAGTTTCCTACATTAACCCTGCTCTATCCCTACCAAAATCCTACTAAAACCCTACCCAATTCCACCTGTGTTTACACTTAATTTTCCATTCGTTCACCAAAGCTTTACCAATTGCTCAGTATTTTTATTGAAAGCAGAGTTATATTGAATACGCAAATTTAAATTTGTCGGCGTTGTCTCGGCCAGCCTGAAAGTTAATTGCAGTTGCAGGATAATCGAGTAATTGCTGACCGGATATCTGTATAGGTTTTGGACTAATTGTAAAAACTAAGACAAATAATTAAGTAAAAGAAATAATGGGTAGACCCAAGCGTGTAGTTCCCCCAGCGATGATTTTGACGTTGGACTTTGGGGGGAGTGGATTAAAGGGGATCGTGCAAACAGTTGATGGAACGCCGCAAGCTCTTTACATGGAGCCGGAGGTGTCGCCAGCTAGTTTGTCATCGCTTCAAGAAAAGACAGAGAGTAATTTGGGTCGCGCTTATCCAGAAAATATAGCCTGGGTGGGGGCGGCAGGAGAGTACAGGGCAGTTGGTTATTTGGCAGCGTCGCGGTACAACGCCAACCCAGGTCTGTCGCGCAAGAAATACGAATCAGCTTTCTATAAAATCTTGGCAGCTATTTGGGTAGCGAAGGAGAAGTTGAAACTGCCCGATGGAGGTAGCGTATCGCTGGCTTTGCTGCTGCCGCCTGGGGAATTTGAGGATTCGCAATTGCTATTACCAATGCTCAAAGCAGCCCTGCCAGAATTTATTACGCCCACAGGCACGATGTCTTGCAGCTTGACGAGCTACGAATGTTTTCCAGAGGGGGGAGGGATCTATTTAAATTACTGCAAGCTCTTTGGGGAGGCAATCAAGCGTTCGGTGGTTGCTGTCATCAGCGTCGGCTACCGAAATGCCAGCGTGCTGGTATCTCGTAGGGGTGTAGTAGACAAGGGCAGGACAACCAATTTGGGGATGGTACGCCTGGTCGAGTTAGTTATGGAACGGACATCGGGACTAACTGCCGAGTCGTTAGTCGGCGCGATCGCTGCGGCGGGTAACGACATGAGTGCCAAGCATTTTTGGAAGTTGACAACATCCAGCACCCAAGCAGCGCGTCAGGCTGAAGTCAACAAGATAATTGAGGCGATTTCTAAATCGCGTTTGGAATACGCGATCGCGCTGACGAGTTGGCTGGCTGAAGTGCTACCGAGTCGGGAAGAGTTGGATGAAGTCATCATTTGTGGCGGTACGGCAGATTACCTCAAGCAGGAGTTGAACGATTGCTTTCGAGCAACACCCGTAGTTTGGCACGGAGGTGTAGAAATTCCGCCCCTTTTGAACGAACAGTGGTTGGGTAGCCGCTTAGCTGATGTTTGGGGGTTGTCTGCATATCATGCCGCGAAGGTAAGGGCGAGTTTTGCAGGTGGTAAGACGATAAGAAGGCAAGTAAAGCAAGAGGTGGTAGTACAACATGGGTGAAAATAAAGACTTTTACTGGCGCTATCAACCACCGCTTGACTCAGACCATGCGGTATTACTGTCCTACATCCAAGACCGCGAGTTGCACCCAGATGCGAATACGAGAGAAATGATTCTACGGGCGATTAGCGCCTACTATATGCCACTTGCTCTATCTAACGAGGGCAGTAAGACTGCGGCTCACATAGAGCAGATTGGCATAGACTCGATATTTGCCCTACTCAGGCAAGTGGATCGTATATGTGCGGCATTGGGACTAGACCGCTCGAAATTCGGTGGCATAGTACCGATGGGCGTTGGGATGTGGTCTACTGCTGGTGGAGCGTTCAACACTAGACTACCTGCTTCTATGCCAACTCCAGAACGGCAGGCAGACATCGAAGAAGATTTCGATCCTGACAGGTGGAATATAGGTGGGCTTTCTACGCACTCCGAAGTCTTCAGCGATTAACAAAGATCGTAATTTTAGATTGAATAATTTTCTTTGTAATATGGCAAGAATTCACTTAATTGATGGTGAGAAAGGTGGCGTAGGTAAGTCTTTATTTGCCCGCGTCATGGTACAGTTTTGCATTGACAAGAACCAACCATACATATTGGTTGATGCAGATCGCTCGAATCCAGATGTCAAGAAGTTTTACCCTGAAAATGCTTACGAAGCCGTTTTTAGCGAAGCCCTTTCCAAAACTCACGAAGCCGACCTGATTTTTGAATTAGCTAGAAAGTCAGATAAAGCTGTAATTGTCAATCTGCCAGCACAAGTCTACTCGCTCGTAACTAATTGGATCGAAAAAGGACGATTGTTAGAAATTGCTGACCGATATGGAGTCGATGTTTGTAAGTGGTTTATCTCCAATGGCGGTTACGATTCAGTAGATTTCTTTAAGAAATCGCTATCCAAGTTTGAAGATAAGTTACCTCACATTTTCGTTAAAAATAAGGGAATGACTGAAGAATGGGGCTTTTTAGATAGCGAGCGGGAATATCAAGACTTAAAACAGAAATATAAAAAATCGATGCAAGAAATCGAATTCTCCTTACTTTATCCAGGGGATAGATATTATATAGACTCTAAAACTTTAAGTTTTGAAGCAGCTCGGAACTCCGACGAGATGGCAGCTATGTCTCAGCAGCGGATGCACACATTTCTGGAAGAAACTTACTTGCAGATTGAGTTGACTGAAATGTTCGCTCCTAATAAGCAACCAAAAACAAAGGACAAGGATGGGACAAAAGTTTCAAGTTCTGCTACTGCGTAGATTGAGTGCATGACAGTCGTTTGATAAATAAATATGAATTCATCAGAGTACGAACTAGCGGTAGTGTGCGAAATCAGCGATGGTATTGCTAATTACGATGTCAGCCGCTCCGATTGGTATCTAGGTCGATTGTACGTCCTGCCAGTTAGCGATCCCCAACTGGTTTCAAAAGGAATTGATAAGAAATGGTTTCTCACCCATCAAGCAGGTGATTTCATCGTTTCTGGTTACATTAACTCCTCCGGTGATTGGTCGCTGTCTAGACCGATGAGCGTAGAGCCGAGTTTTGACTACGCGCTTCAATCGGAGGTGTTCGACCAGATATTTAGCCCAGATTACATTCGGGAAGTTCGAGCTATTCGTGAAAGTCATTCCTTTAATTCTAAAACGAACGAAATAGTAGGAGCGGTGGTAAATAACGATTCCTCCAACGATAGCGATGAAAGTGTAGTTAAATTGCCTAGAAAAGTGCGATCGGTTGATGAAGCTGAGTTTGGTTCAAATATTCAAAATCTGCACTTGTTGAGAGAGTTGGCATTGCGAGAGCAGCTGGTTGATGAGGAGGTGGAGGTATTGGAACAAGTCGAAATTGATGAAATGACTCTTACTACAAATGCTGACTTAGACGACGAAAAGCGGTCGATAACATCGGCATCAGTAGATGATGAATTCACTCGCACTCGGATTGAGAGTAATTTAGTTAATTTAATCATCGAGCAACACAAACAGCATCAACTGTGCGAGTTTTTAGTTGAACCATCAGGTGTAGTAACTGTAGACCCAGAGCAAGACTCTTTCGTGCTGCGCTCCCTTACAGATAAACGCATTATGTTAGCTGCCAAGCTGACTGGCGAAATTTTAGAGCAATTAAGATCGAGCGATGCACGGGTATTCGAGCAAAGGGATGAAATAGAGCCGGAGTTATTGCAATTAGCTAAAGAAAAAGAGCAATTGGTAACTGAAGTTGCAGCTGATGTGTCAGTCCAAACCGTCCAAAAAGAATCAGAACAACAAGAACCCGATCGAGTAGAAATACGCGACGAACAGAAGGCTAAAAAATCGAAGGGGATCGAATTGTCATGACTGCTGATAAAAATACCACTTTGCTAGACAAGGTGTTAGAGGGCAAAGATCCAGAATTTCAGGCACGAGTTCTCGATATTGTTGCTAGGTTTGGTTTAAAGCCAAGCGACCCGCTATTTCTGATTATGGTTTCAGTAGGTCAACTGCAATTGTTGCTGGAGCAAAGCCCTAAAGATTTGGATGCTCTATTCAACCAATGGTCAGAAGCCCTTTATGACAAGTTGCAGACAGCAGAGCGAGTCGCAGTCAAAGGACAGCAGACGGCGATCGCGGCGGCGGTGAAATCTCTGATCCAGAAGACCGAGTGGGAGGGGCGATCGCGTCTCTTTTCCTCTGTCATACCAGCAGCAGGGCTGTTGAGTGCTGCTATTGGAGTAGGTATCCTGTTGGGTCTATCCGTCCCAGTTTGGCTTGGGGGTGGGTATGTGACTCAACCTCGTCGCCTCACCCTGGCACAAGCTGAAGCATTGCGATGGGCAGAAAGCCGAGAAGGTCAGCTGGCACGAAATGTAATGAAGTGGAATGCTGGGTCGCTAGACAACCTGGATTGTCTAAACGATGTGAAACGCTTGCGCGTAACTTTGAAGGTACAGGGAAGGGAAGCACAAAGCGGTTTTTGCGTGTTGTGGACGCAACCGCCGAACCAGCGCCAGTTTGTAACTGAAAGTAGATAGGAAATAGTTACGTTTGTAGGTCAGCAAAAACTAAATAATATCTTCATGTCTTACTATTTCCAAGGGTTTAAAGTTAAACCTAGTTCTAGTTTTGCTGAAAAATCTATATACAAAAATTCAAAAAGTTATGAACGCTCGATTGAGAAAATTAGGAATACTATTTATAGCCAGCCTAATAATAACTAGCTGCGATCGTCAAGTGAAAGAAGATAACAAAAACCCTGCGACGATCGCCTCTTCTTTTCTCGAAGCTAAGCAAGAGGCTGAAGATCGACCGAGTAAGTGGCTAATTTTTCAAGTTGACTGGCGAATTTGTGGAAAGGTGAGGGATCTTTCTGGACAGCAAGATGCTAATGGTTGTATCAAAAGCTTTTCACCACTTTACCTATGGGGTGAGGTAGGCGAGGCTAAACTAGTGAAAACTGGCTATTCATCTCTCCAAAAAGCTGACACAGAAGATGCATTTGTAGCGATCGCTTCTCGCGGTTGTTTTCCTCGGTTTCAAAGACCACAAGAAGAACAGCTATACTCTACTGAGCGCATGGTTTTTGTCGAAAAAGGCACAGAGCCAAAAATTGAAATTATTAAAACTCACCTGACAGAGCGGCAAGTGAATGACATCCTCTTAAAGAAGCGATCGCTTTTAAGCATTGCTGCTTCCGAGCCAAGCTGTATGTCTATTAAAATGCGTTAATTAGAGTTACTATTGCATTTAATAAAAAAAAGGCTCTTCAGGGGATTTAGCCTGTAGAATTGTCTGCTCTGATGCGATCGCTTAGACTTTACTAGATCCAGTGGATAATTGCTCATCCCTCCCTGATATCGCATAATCTTTTGTTGGTGATGCTGCACAAACAATTTGGTGTTGGTAGGTGTAGTTGTAACCGCCTTGGTAGTAGCCGTAGATGGTAATGGGATTGAGCTTGTTTAGAATGAGTTGAATCTGGGATACTATTTCAGTAGAATCACTCGCTGATGAAGTTCCAGATTGGCTTCGCTTGCGGCAGTGAAAGCCTAGTTAATTTGGTACAGTGGGAGCAATACAAAGCCAGTTGCGATCGCGAGTTTCTCCAATCGCAATAGAGACGGAGAAGTCAGGATGATCCCACTCGAAACCGTGACGTAAGGAGTTGGGAACGCTGAGATTGTAAGCTTGGATATTTTGTAGATTAGTGGCGAAAAGTTGCCTTAGTTGTTGATAGTAAGTCTGGCGTTCTGTAGCGATTGCTTCGTTCCATATTTATCAACAGTAGTGGATGCGTCTACTACTTGGATGTAGCGGGATGAGGGCAAGTATGATGAAGAAGACAAATAAGCGTATTTGCACTCTGAGGCGATTAGTCACAAGAACAAATCGGCTCAAAGTTGGTTTGGGAACTTTCTCGCTCTTGAGCAAGAGTTGTATCATCTGTAGAAGGAGGTGTAGAATACTCCCTCGCTAACTGAGATTGGTTGTTGATAAGTTACCAGGTCGCCTCGTTGTGAAACTGCCTACTCGGTTGTGGAATGGACGATGAAAGTGGATCGGATAGGGGCGGACAAACGCCAGCTATCTTGTGACATCTCCCTTTTGCGGTTGCAAGCATTTGACATTGCACAAAGCCTTGGCTCGACGAGTTGCTGCTTGTCAGTTACGGCGATCTCAACATGGGTGCGATCGCACTTTTTGCTTGATCGGTCGCAATTGCGATCAACCGTGCCTCGGCGACCAACATTGTCTGGCAGAAGAGTAGTAATTTTGTATTAAAGCAAACTAGAACACAAGCATTTAACTTCCCATCAGAATTTTGATTTGCTCGGATAAAATACTAACAAGCTCTCCTGATATTCTCATTGGATTTTTCTTTCTTTGGCGATTGACAACGCTAGTAAATCGTCAACAGTGAAATTACGGTAATTGACTAGAGCGAGTGAAGCATAATGTCAGTAGAATTACGGTTCTATAAAAGTCGAGGATTAGTGTAATTGTCAATTAAGGAGAAAAAATATCATTGTTAACATTAATTGACTGCTGCGACAGGAGGAATAAAAAGATTTGTTTGTGTTTATATTATTTAAGTGCAGTTTTCAGTTTTTACTAGCGATATTTATTGTCAAACGAACGTTGGATTTCTCTGCTATATGTATGCGATGAAATTATCGGGTTTCAAATTAACAAGATAAAATATTAGTAATCTTAGTAGTAAAACAATCTTTTTCTAATTATCAACCGCTTGATCGCCTTATATTTGATTTTTTAAAATGTTTTTAGAAGATGAATGATGTAGTTTTAAATCGATAAATTCAATGATTTAAGAGAACCTCCAACTAGATTAATATTGTAACTCAAGAGATAAATGAGATGACTTTTGTAGAC
>NZ_PYCI01000127.1:0-19288 GCF_003015105.1 Chroococcidiopsis sp. CCALA 051
GTCTCTACAACAACTATCTGGTTACGAAGGTTTCATGCTAAAATTGCAGATTGTGACTTTTTTAGCTAAAAATTCCGAATAACTGAGAGAGCAGATTTATGAAACGCACGCTGGAAGGTACTAACCGCAAAAGAAAGAGAACATCTGGGTTTCGCGCTCGGATGCGTACCCCCGACGGACAAAACGTGATTAGAGCGCGCCGCAGAAAAGGTCGTCATCGCCTCACTGTCTAAAGTCCCTAATAGAAGTGACTGAATCAGTGAGTAGTGAGTGGTAATTGGTAATTGGCGCTTTTGCAAGAGACAATTAACTAGCTGCTGACAACTTTTCCCTACTCCCTGCTCCCTGCTCCCTACTCCCTTTCTTCACTGATAACTGGTCATTTGGGTTTGTCAAAAGTAAATCGGCTCTCAAGTAGAGAAGACTTTCGCGCCGTATTTCGAGCTGGAATACGGCGCAACAGCGATTGCATGACTTTGAGAGCTTTGCGAATGCAAAATGCCACAACTTCAGTAGCAGATGGCAAGCTAGCCACAGCTACGCATAAAGTAGGTGCGCCTACACGGATCGGTATTTCCATCAGCACAAAAGTGAGTAAAAAAGCAGTCGTTCGCAATCGGATTAAGCGACAACTGCGGGTTGCCTTTCGCTGTCTATTGCCGCGAATTTCACCTGGATGGTTACTGGTAGTTATCGTTCACCCATCAGCAGCACGACAGGAGTGCGTAACCAAACAATTTCTGCAAGAATTAGAGCAGTTATTGGTAGCAGCCGAGGTGCTTAATGGGAATTCGTGAAGAAGTTTACTACGAAGGTGGTCCTCACGTTGGGGATCTAATTATTAACCTGCTCATCGGGCTGACGCTGATTGGTATCCCCTTAACAGTTGGTGCAATTGTAAGGGCATTGTGGTTGCGCTACCGCATCACAAATCGCCGTATTTCTGTTACAGGCGGCTGGATGGGGCGCGATCGCACCGATATCATTTATGCTGAAATTGTCAAAATTGTGAAAGTGCCGCGCGGCTTCGGTTTATGGGGCGATATGGTACTAACTTTAAGAAACGGTAGCCGTTTGGAAATGCGATCGGTTCCCAAATTCCGCGAACTATACGACTATATCAGCGAAAAGGCAGCCGAAAAAAATCCTCAAGTCAAAACCAAAGCTACAACTTGAGAATATTATGTAAGCAATTAGTAGTTCTCTGTTGTTAGTTATCGATCGCTTGTCATTAGTTGGCAAATGACTGATGACAAATGACCGATGACTAAAATCGGATAGATTAGATTCAGACGAATGACAAATTATTTCAGGTTGACTTCAAGATAATGGATTTTGGTATAGGGTTTCTTTCCAACAACGTCATGTTGCCGATCCTAGATTTTTTCTATGGGATCGTGCCGAGCTACGGGTTGGCGATCGTAGCCTTGACACTGGTGATTCGCTTTGCGCTCTATCCGCTGAGTGCCGGATCGATTCGGACAATGCGCCGCACGCGAGTTACTCAACCTTTGATGCAAAAGCGCGTCAAAGAGATTCAAGAGCGTTATAAAGACAATCCTGCCAAAATGCAGGAGGAAATGGGCGCTGTTTACAAAGAATTTGGCAATCCATTGGCAGGATGTTTGCCAGTCTTGCTGCAAATGCCCGTACTGTTCGCCCTATTCGCGACGCTGCGGGGCTCGCCGTTTTCGGATATCAACTACAACGTCAACCTGCAAGTCTTTCCCCAAGAACAGATCGAACGCATTCAGCCGCAGGCTTTTACCACTCCGCCGCAAAACATTTACATTACCGATGGCGTTCACGCTCGCGTTGCGGCGATCTTGCCCAGTGGTAATAAATTGGTGGTCGGGGACAAAACTAAAATTGATTTTCAAACTCCAGAGGGCAAGCCTTTCTCAGCCCTAGCAGCAGAGTATCCCGACACCAATCTCGTCCCCAAATGGAAAGTCACTAAAGGGGAAGAAAGGATAAAAATTGATGAAAACGGTACTATCGAAGCCCTCCAACCAGGTGATGTGACAATTCAAGCAACAATCCCTGGACTTGCAGCTAACAAGGGCTTTTTATTTATTGATGCCCTCGGCAGAGTTGGCGCTTTTGATGAAGACGGAACGATCCATTGGGATATTGTGGCAATGGTGATTGGTTTTGGTCTAAGTCTCTATCTCAACCAAGTGCTATCTGGTCAAGGTTCTACCTCTAACAATCCCCAACAAGATACAGTCAACAAGATCACCCCAATTATTTTCTCAGGGATGTTTTTGTTCTTTCCGCTACCTGCTGGCGTGTTGATGTACATGCTGATTGCGAATATATTCCAAACACTCCAGACATACATTGTTTCCCGCGAACCCCTGCCAGAAAACTTACAAAAGCTTGTCGAAGCAGCAGATGCTAAAGCAGGAGACGATGCAGGTCGTCAGTCGCTTCCTTTTGAACCAGGGCGGAAGAAAAAAGAGAAACCTTCAGGCTAAATCATGAGTGACGAGCAGATCGGGCAGCGGGGTCAGCAATGGCTAGAGCAACTCCTGCAACTGTCAGGAGTCTCTACTCAAGTTACAGCTAAACTGCAAACCCCAAAGACAGCAAACAGCGACCCAGAAGAACACGATAGTTATTGGCTGACAATCGAGCAGACTAGTTTACCACCAGAGCAAGTCCAAGCTTTGATTGGTGCGGAAGGTTCGGTTCTAGATGCCATTCAGTATCTTGCTAATGCTACCCTGAATTTAAACCAACCTCAGGAACGGCAAGCCGCTTATATAATTGAGCTGGATGGCTATCGTTTGCGGCGACAAGCAGAAATTCAAGCGATCGCCACCTCAGCGATAGAACAAGTCCGTACCACAGGACAAGAGGTGGAGATCAAATCTCTTTCGTCCGCTGAAAGGAGGCAAATTCATACTTTTTTGAAGGATTTTCCCGATTTAGAAAGTTTCAGTCGTGGCAAAGAACCGCATCGTCAGTTGGTGATTCGCACGATCGGTAGTAGCTAGACCGGAAATGAATTCGGAATTCGGAATTCGGAATTGAGGATTTGAGATTATTTAATTTACAACTTGGCAAGCCCTATGGAGGCAATTTACATTCCTCATCTGACCACAGCACCGCAAAAAACTAGGGTCATCGAGGTTGATGAGTTCTTACCCGATCTAGACACCCTAACTCCGGTGCGTGGTCAGGTGCGCGTGCAACACGGTGGCAACTACTTAGAGGTTTCAGCTCAGGTAGAAACCATCGTTACCTTAACTTGCCATCGCTGTTTGCAACAGTACAACCATCGCCTGAAAGTGGAAACTTCAGAAATTATTTGGCTAGATCCAGAAGCAGGTAAAGAAGAAACTGCGATCGAGTTGGAAGTCGCATTTGAAGATCTGGTCGAAACTTTACAGCCTACAGGTCATTTCGATCCTGGGGAGTGGTTGTACCAGCAGTTATGTCTAGCCATGCCTCAGCGTCAGTTGTGTGACAGTCTATGTCAGGGCATTCAACTATCGCCGCAGCCAGAAGAACCGTCAGAACCATCAAGCGATCGCCGCTGGGCATCTTTAGAATCCTTGAAAAATCACTTGTCTAATTAGGGACACCTGATATGAGCTTCCGCGAAGAGTTTGCACTGTTGCTACGCGCCCGCTACCCGATCGTCTATATTCCTACCTATGAGGAAGAACGAGCGGAAGTAGCAATTCGGGAAGAAGCCCGCAGCCAAGGAAATCGCGCTGTCTATACTTGGGATTTTGTCGATGGCTACCAAGGTAATCCTAACGATGCTGGTTTCGGTCGTCGCAATCCTCTACAAGCTCTAGAATTTGTCGAGAAACTGCCTGCTTCGGCTCCGGCAGTTTTTATTTTGCGTGATTTTCATCGCTTTTTAGAAGATGTTTCCGTGTCGCGCAAACTCCGCAACTTAGCGCGGGTACTCAAATCGCAACCGAAAAATATCGTCTTGCTGTCGCCACGAATCGTCACTACGGAAGAATTGGGTGAAGTTTTAACCATTTTAGAATTTCCTCTACCCGCTGTTGGCGAGATTAAATTAGAGGTGGAACGCCTCTTGGCAGCTACAGGACAATCTTTAGAAGCTAAAACGGTAGATGAACTCGTGCGTTCGTGCCAAGGGTTGTCTATCGAACGAATTCGGCGGGTACTAGCGAGGGCGATCGCCTCTCATGGAGAAATTCAGCCGGAAGATGTCGAATTGGTTTTGGAAGAGAAGCGCCAGACTATTCGCCAAACTCAGATTCTCGATTTTTACCCTGCTACCGAAAAAATTTCTGATATTGGCGGTTTGGACAATCTCAAAGATTGGCTGCTACGTCGGGGAGGGGCATTTAGCGAACGCGCTAGAGCATACGGTTTACCCTATCCACGCGGACTGATGTTAGTTGGGATTCAGGGAACGGGTAAATCGCTCACAGCCAAGGCGATCGCCCATCACTGGCACTTACCTTTGTTACGCTTGGACGTGGGACGATTGTTCGGTGGTTTGGTAGGTGAATCAGAATCTCGCACTCGACAAATGATTCAAGTCGCGGAAGCCTTAGCCCCCTGTATTCTCTGGGTAGATGAGATTGATAAAGCTTTTGCCGGGTTGGGAGCAAAAGGCGATGCAGGCACGACTAGCCGCGTTTTCGGGACTTTTATCACCTGGCTGGCGGAAAAAACTTCTCCCGTGTTTGTCGTTGCAACTGCCAACGATATTCATGCTTTACCACCGGAAATGTTGCGTAAAGGCAGATTTGACGAAATCTTTTTTGTTGGTTTACCGATTCAGGAAGAACGCAAAGCAATTTTCACCGTCCATTTATCTCGCCTGCGATCGCATAATCTCAAAAGTTACGATCTCGATCGCCTTGCCTACGAAACTCCTGATTTTTCTGGGGCAGAAATCGAGCAAACAATCGTGGAAGCCATGCACATCGGCTTCAGTCAAAATCGAGACTTTACTACTGACGACATTTTAGAGGCGGCGAGTCAAATCATTCCCCTTGCCCGTACTGCCCAAGAACAAATTCAGTTTTTGCAAGATTGGGCAGCGGCTGGAAAAGCCCGTCTCGCCTCTAAACACAGCAGCCTGAGCAACCGAATTCAGCGGCAATTGCAGTAGAACAGTTATCAGTTATCAGGGAGCAGAGGGGCTTCAGGTGCAGAGGGGCAACTACCAATTACCCATTACCAATTACCAATAATTAAAAAATCTACTACATTCAGACGATTATGCTAGGATTCGTGCTGTAGTAATTATGGGACAATAGTAGGGTATCGCCATGACTTTGGCAGGAGCAGCTAAATTTGTCCTGGGTGTTAGCTTAGCGCTGGCGATCTTGGCTGGTGGTAGCGCCGCAGTTGCTTTATATTTTATGTATAGAGTCACAACTCATCCGCCTAAGCCGACTTTTGCTAACGAACTCAACCAAAAACCAAAAGCTGTGCCTGCTCCGAAACAGCAAGCACAGCCTGAAATATCTAATCCCGATAATACTAATAACGCTGAATCTACGACCGAGAAAGCGAATTCTGACACTAATTCTACTGAGCCTCTAGCGCCAGGAACCTATAGAGCTAGGGTGTCTTGGGAAAAAGGCTTAAGTCTCCGTGCCGAGCCTGGAGCGGGTGCTGAACGCATCGGCGGGTTGGAATACAATCAACAAATCGTAGTTTTAGAAGAAAGTCCAGATAAAAATTGGCAAAGAGTTCGCTTATCGGATAGCGATCGCGAAGGCTGGATCAAAGCAGGTAACATTGAGAAAATCCAGTGAAGAGCAATCTGCGCTCGACAACCGACAACCAATAACACCAAGATTCTAGATCGGCAACAACGCTCTTTGACAAGAAGGACAAACAGCATGAATTGTTAGTTGGCAATCGAGCAAATGATACCCTTCCTTTTCAGCTGTTTTTGAGCCAATTTTTAAGATGGAATCGTTTTTAAACTCGATTGTTTTATTGCACCTAACACAAATTAAATGGTGGTGGTGGTGAGGGTAAGGCTGATTGATCTCGTAATGTTTATGTCCCTCTCCTAACTCCAGCTCACGCAGAATTCCCATCCGCGCCATTAACTTTAGAGTGCGATAAATCGTTGACAGACTGATTCCTGCTGTTTGAGTTTCTAATTGTTGGTAAAGCTCTTCCGCACTTAGATGTTTTCCTCTAGGCAGTTCTTGAAAAACCTGTAGGATCGTTTCGCGCTGCGGTGTGAGTCGCCAACCCCGCTCGTTGAGTTCTGCCTTAAGTGAGGTAGCTGAGTATGCAGTCATAACCACCTTTTTAAGCAAGCTTAATAATTGATAAGTATAGTCAATTATTGGTTGAAGTGTCAACAAGCTATAACTATTGAGAATGATTTTTAAGAAAAGAGAGTCGTAGTTTACAGATAATAAAAATCTTCTGGCTAAAAAATAGGCAGAAGAGGTGAAGAACGAAGAATGAAAGTGAATCTAACTAGGTTGTAAAAAACACGGTCACGATCCTTCACCCGATCGATGTTGTTAGCTCAAATTGTTAGCTCAAGGACTCTAAGTAATCCCGCACGCGATTGCGTCGTTTGGGTTGTCGTAGCTTTTGTAGTGCTTTAGATTCAATTTGACGCACTCTTTCCCGTGATAAGTCTAAAGCACGTCCAATTTCGGCTAGAGAGTAACAGTGTCCGTCTCCCAGACCAAAGCGCATCAAAATAACATCCCGTTCGCGATCGGTTAAATCTGCTAAAAGTTGCTGTAAATCTCGATGGAGAGCTTCACGCATGAGCAACTCTTCAGGGGAAATACTGTCGTTTTCGAGTAAATCTCCTAACTCAGTATCTTTTTCCTTCCCAACTTTTGTTTCCAAAGATACGGAACGCGGAACTCTCAGTAGTACTTCCCGTACTTGAGGCGCGGTCATCTCCAATTCGAGCGCAATATCTTCGATTGTAGGGGTACGACCTTTTTCTTGCGCCAGTTTTCGCTGAGCTTTCTTAATTTTATTCAGTTTTTCTGTAATGTGAACTGGAAGACGGATGGTACGGCTTTGGGTGGCGATCGCGCGGGTAATACCTTGACGAATCCACCAATAAGCGTAGGTGCTGAAGCGATAACCTTTGGTAGGATCGAACTTTTCTACCGCTCTTTCTAACCCCAGAGTACCTTCTTGAACCAGATCTAGCAGTTCCAAACCGCGATTTTGATACTTTTTCGCAACTGAAACAACTAGGCGTAAATTCGCCTTGATCATGTGTTCTTTGGCATGAATCCCGTCGTTTTGAATTTGCTCTAATTCTTCGACGGTAATTTTGGCAATTTCAGCCCAACGGCGCTTCCCAACTGCCAAAGCGGGTTTGAGTTCCATCACGGATATACCAGCGCTAGCAGCCCATCGTTCTAAAGAGGGGCGGTGTCCTAGCTCGGAGGTCAGGCGCTCTTGGGCTTCAATTAGGGTGATGTATGTTTTGATAATCGAGTCGTCCTTTGCTGCATGACTGACGCACAGCGCTCGCATTCGTAAATAACGCTGCACTTTTTGAGCTTCGGAAACTTCTTCATCTCTTTCTAGCAGGTGGACGCGACCGATCTCTTGCAGGTATAAACGAACTAGGTCTGTAGTCCGACGGGTAACACCAGGTTGTAGGCTCTCCCGCTCGTTAGAGTCAATATCCAAAGTCAGCAGGTCATCCACGCCCAGATCGGTATCATCTTCTGGATAATCTGACCGAAAGCGCTGGGGTGCTGATTGGGGTTCGTAGGCTGCGTCCGCGTAAAAAGATAGTGCTTGCATAGGGGTTATCTCAACTGCTCCAGGTGACAATAGACTTCACTCGGTTGCTTCTTGTTGCTGATGCTATTGTTCCCAGCGATCTTGGCGAACTAACATCTTGCTGCTAGATTTACGAGGAAACTTGACGATCGCGCCCACTAACTTCAGAAATAACTCCACATTTTCTAGTGAATTCAAGTACGAACTGATACTGCTACGGTTGTTAGGATTGCGGATACTTAAAGCAGCACTTCGGTATTCAAAATATTGGTGAAAGGCTGAAAAGTATCGCACAACAAGCATTTCAAGAATAAACGCGATTTAAGATAAATGTGTGAGATCGCACCCTAGTGTAAACTACAATTTTTGTCTGAGAAATTTCGGAGAATCAGTTGCGATCGCGTAAAGTTTTATGAAATTTGTGTGGATTTACGTAGGAGCGATTCGGTCGAACCATTGCCTCTACAATAATTCCGATTTGAGGTCGCGCAGCATCAGTGCTTCCAGCGCTTGCTTGGGTGTAATTTCCGCTTGCAGGAGACGATAAACTTCAGCCGTAATCGGCATATAGATGTCTTGCTGGCGAGCGCGTTGCATGAGTACCTGAGTCGTATTCACGCCTTCAGCTGTTCCTTCTAGGTGAGCGAGAATTGCGGACAGGGTTTTACCTTGGGCGAGTTGATATCCAACTTGATAATTACGACTGAGGGGACTGTTACAAGTTGCCAGCAGATCGCCCAAACCAGATAGACCGTAAAAAGTTTCTGTTTTTGCTCCCCAGCTGTTGCCGATGCGGATAATTTCCGTCAGTCCACGGGTAACGAGTGCAGCTTTAGCATTTGTACCCAACTGCAAACCATCGCAAACACCCGCCGCGATCGCCATCACATTTTTCAGCGTTCCCCCCAACTCTACGCCCAAAGGGTCGGAATTGGTATAAACGCGGAACTGCGGCGAGGAAAATACTGCTTGCACTGCTACTGCGGCGTTGTCGTCAGTACTACCAGCAACAGTTGCAGCGGGTAATCCTTGTTGAATTTCCTTGGCTAAATTAGGACCGCACAGTACAACTACCGAGCGATCGGGAAAAGCCGCCTGCCAAATCTGGGCTGGGGTGAGAGTTGTGACAGGATCGAGTCCTTTGGTTGCCGTGACAAAAATTGTTGTCGGCAAGAGGGGTAAAGTCTGAATTTCTCGAACGACTGTTGCTACACCCTGCATTGAGACAGCAGAAACAACTACATCCGCACGTTCGATCTCGCTAGGCGAAATTGCCCCATCGCGCCGCGATCGCACTTGCACGCGATGACCATTAGCTGCTGCGAGAGATGCTAACGTCGTTCCCCAAGCCCCAGCACCTAGAACCACCACCGATCTTGGATTTTGAGTTGAGTGTTGGCGATCGCTAGCGAGAGACTGGGATTTTGGATGAATCACAAACCTAAAATCTCAATTATGACTCAATTTTTAGAGCGGATTTTACCTGAGAGCCTCGCTCTCTAGTCTAGGTTAACTCGATCGATCCGCCCCAGTCTATTGAGGGTAACGAAAGAAAACTGGTAGAGCGACACAATGTCAGTAGCATAGAGACACCATACTCGGTCGAACTCCACAATGGCACGTTCCATGTCGAAAGTTTGGGAGTTGAGTCAGGAGCAACCGCGATCGGCTGGCTATTTTCGCTAAAGTCGCAATAAGTTTTGTATTAAGAACTTTAAGCTACCAAGATAAACTTTAAAATTTATTAATGAAGCCTCCCGAACTCGATCGAGATTTTGAAGCATTATTAGACTACCTCAAACGCAACCAGAGTTGTGACTTGACGGGCTACAAACGCCCTACCTTAATGCGGCGTTTCTCTTGCCGAATGCAGCAGCTCCACATTGAGCGCTATCAGGACTATTTACAGTATTTGCAAAGCCATGCTCAAGAGTGGATTGAGCTTTTAGACTCCATACTGATTAACGTTTCTAGTTTCTTTCGCGATCGCGAAGCTTGGGATTATCTAGCCAGCGAGATCGTGCCTAAAATTATTGCTAGCAAACAGCCTGACGAACCGATTCGCGTCTGGAGTGCGGGCTGTGCTTCTGGGCAGGAAGTTTACAGTTTACTCATTTTGTTTGCAGAAGCTTTGGGAATTGAGTCGTGTTTGCAGCGAGTTCAACTCTATGCTACCGATGTGGATAAAGTTGCCCTTCAACAAGCACGACAAGGGGTCTATCGCGCGAATGAAGTGAAAGGACTTGCTCCAGATTTACTCAAGAAATACTTTGAGCCAACCGAGCAAGGCTATGCTTTCGATCGCAGACTTCGCCGTAGGGTCATCTGTGGTTGTAATAACCTAGCTGAAGATGCACCGATGTCCAAAATCGATTTGCTGGCGTGCCGTAATACCCTGATGTATTTCAATCCAGATATCCAAGCAAGAATTCTGGTTCGCTTTCATTTTGCGCTGAAAAACAACGGCTTTCTCTTTCTAGGTAAGCATGAAACACTGACCGCTCAAAGACCGATTTTCATGCTAGACAATATCAAGCATCGAATTTATATCAAAGGACTACATTTGGAGTTAGGCGATCGCCTCTCAATCACTCCTAAATCTCGCCCAAAGGAAGCTAGCGATTCACTAGTCTCCCAACTATGCTTTTGGCAAGCTGCATTTGAGACAAGTCCTTTTGCTCAGCTATCGGTCGATCTGAATAATCGTTTAGTTGCTGCTAACGAACAGGCAAACTTTTTATTTAGATTAACGCTCTCCGATTGGAGCCTTCCTTTTTCAGAACTTGTACCCGGAAAGTTTGTGAGTTCCCATGTTGCGATCGGCAAATTTTACTGCGATCGTCGTCCAGTCAATTTGAAAAATATTAAGTGGACAACTTTAGAAGGAACAAAGTATCTCGATATTTTTATCGCACCTGTTTTCAGCACAAATAATGATTTGCTGGGAGTTAACTTGACGTTCATCGATGTCAGCGATCGCCAACAAATCATAGAAAAACTAGAATACAAATATTCGGAATTAGCCAGAGTTTCGGAAACATGTCAGGAAACAAAAACGGCACTTAATACAACTCGCATTGAGCTGGAAGAGACTCACAAAGAATTAGAAGCCTTACATCAAGAAATACAATTTATCGAAAGAGATATGCAATTTAGAAATTGATGGCAATTGCGATCGCTCCGCCTGACTTCACATCTTAAATTACGGGACTGGTATGTCTCGAACGCGCGACATAGCGCTTTAGGAGGCACTATATTATATAATAAATTTACAGGCATTCTAGCCTAGAAAAACTTACATCTGGTGGCTGCGCCGTACTTCTGTAATCTGATCTGCCACATCGAGTACGGGTTGAGGCATATTCGAGCCAGTCAGAATCACATCGACGTGCTTGGGGCGATTTTGAATAAAATCTAAGACTTCTGCTAGAGGGATTAAGCCAAATTCGACAGCCACGCTTAATTCATCCAATACTAGCAATGAGTACTGCCCTTGGGAAACAACTTGGCGCGTATGCTGCCACAGTTCTTGTAAAGAACGGTTTTCGGCTTCGTCTAATTGTGGCGTGTCAATGCAACGGGGAAGATTGCAGCGAATCCAATCCAAGTTTTGCCCTAACTTAACTGGATGACAATGACCCTGATTTATCCCACCTTTAAGAAATTGGACAATGAGCGCTGGAGTCCCTTGACCGGAAACCCTTAAAGCCTGTGCCATCACGCTTGTCAAAAAGGTACGACGAGAGCAAGTAAAGACTTGTACTAATCCTTCAACTGTGTATGGTGGTTGACAAGGAGAATGAACGGTTGGGGTCTCTAGCTGAGCAATCATAAAGTCACTTTTATCCAGATGCTTGAGTTAAAGCTGAGTTCGGAGAAACTGCAATATGCGATATATAGTGTAGTCTTTCAGAATACTCCTTAGTGAAACACTACATCTATGTTTTAGTCAATAGGAAACTATCCTCTGGGTCGCAATATCGCTACTATAAGTCCCAGTTGGCGGAGATTCTGTTGCAGGATTTTGACTTTTGACTTCCCAGCATAGCGATCGCCCTCCACATATTCCACGCCAAAAGTTTACAAAAAATTAAGCCTAGCGAAAGTGTTAACTGTATGCTCGACCCTGTATTCTGATTTAGGTCACTACAGCTAAGAACCATGACCTGGGAGCGTTTGGATAATCGGTTAGCAAATCAACTGCGTCCTATCAGTTTTACACGGGATTTTACTCGTTTTGCCACTGGCTCTGTTTTAGCTCAGTGCGGCGATACTCAGGTGTTGTGTAACGTATCGATTCAGCCTGGAGTCCCTAGATTTTTGGAAGGTTCGGGCAAGGGTTGGCTGACGGCTGAATACAGAATGCTTCCCACTGCTACCCACCAACGCCAAGAACGAGAAACCTACAGGCTGTCTGGACGCACGCAGGAGATTCAAAGGTTAATCGGACGTAGCTTGAGAGCCGGACTCGATTTAGCAGCATTGGGAGAGCGGACAGTCACCGTAGATGCTGACGTATTGCAGGCGGATGCAGGTACGAGAACCACAGCAATTACAGGTGGGTTTGTAGCGCTTGCCGATGCGATCGCCAAGCTTTTAGAACGGGGAGATCTAACGCGATCGCCCATCCGTCACCAAATCGCCGCCGTCTCTGTAGGTTTGCTTGAAGGTATGCCATTTCTAGACCTCAACTACCAAGAAGATGTCGCTGCCGATATCGATTTCAACGTGGTCATGAACGACCAATTAGAAATTATCGAACTCCAGGGAACCGCCGAAGCAGGTAGTTTCAGCCGCACTCAATTGGATCGAATTATGGATTTGGCAGAACTTGGAATTAAAGATTTACTAGCAGCACAACGTCAAGCCTTGGGCGATTTCAATCTCTAGGTGCAAGCTATTGTTGATAGGTTAAAAACATAAGGGGGCGGGGTAGAATATGGTTCGCAGTTGTGGTATTATCTACTTTATAATGGGAATGTTTTTGATTTTTTTAAAAATGCTCAGACTTCCATTATGAAGTAAACCATCTAGGTAGTTGATAATATAGTATCACGAGCGATCGCATTACTAATTACATATTTGTACAGGAATATTTATCATAAAAATCCAAGAGTAGGGTGAGCAACGCCCACCTTACTAAATAATTATTTCACGCCGTCTAAATCGGTAGAAAGCGTCTTCAAGCTAGTCAAAACAGTATCTCGTGGAGGCTTTGCTTTGCTCAGTCCAGAATTCACATCTTTCACCCCTGCTTCTAGCCTTTGGTAGGTATCGGGAGATTTTTGTTTCACGCTACCACCAAACTTATACCAGGTTTGGCGAGCAGCACTAAAAGCAGTTTTTGCAGTTGCAAAATCCTGCGATTCTACAGCAGTAGTTGCCTTAGCCAGTTCGTCTTTCATAGCTAATAAGTTACTTTGAATAGCTGTAGCATTGCTATTCGCTGTCTCCGTGGTGCTAGTGTTAGTAGCAATTGCAGAAGTGCTATTAGTTACAAGACTATTGAATGCAGTTGAAAGTCCCTGCAATTCTGTCGTGAGTTTTGCCACATTTGGCGAACCCGATTTCAGATCTGTGGCAATAGTTGTAATTTTCTCGCCAATCGTTTTGGTAGCATCGGGGGAGACTGTCTTCAGAGTACTTTCTAATCCTTTCCAGCCATCTTGCAGCTTAGTAAATTCCGTTTGTGCTGCTGTAAAGTTACCAGCTTTTACAGCAGATAAAGTTTGCGCTGCGCCGTCAGTCAAAGGACTAATCGTTTCTTTGAGATTCCCCAAATTACCAAGCGCGCTAGTTGTTTTGCTAGCCACATCTTGTGCTTGCTGAGCCATGTTTTGAGCTTGATTGGCTTTGTCTTTAAGTTGTGAAGCTTGTTCTTGTACTCCGGTACAGGATGCGAGGAATAGCGAAGTAGCTAGAGTTAAACCTAAATTTGGGCAAATTTTCTTCATAATTTAAGATTTTGTCAGAATTTTCACTCTGAACGAGCATCTTACAAAATGAATTCTTGTTTGCATATAGTTGATTGATTAGCTTGATTTATCAGTCATTATTTCATTTAAAAATAAAAATTGCTCAAGCTTAAAATGTCGCGATTTGCAGTACATATATGACTATTTTGCTAGGATTTGAGCGTTCTAACTAAGCAATCGATTGGAATTTCTTATAGAATGCTTTTAAGAGAAAGCTGATAAGAAAATCTTCAAGTTTTTTAGTTAAAATTTGCCCGAACTTTTGAATCTAAAAACTCGAATCAGAATCTCCCTTTATTTCCCTGGATGCGATCGTCTAGATGTAAAGATTTATACATTAGCTGTGAGCGATCGCTACAGGTTCGACTCGATAATAAGTCTTTCGCTCTGATAGTAATGACTCAGCCGTAGCAAGATAAATTTAATCAAGCTGCTACTTCAATATAAACAGATGACGTAGACGGCTGAGGAATTTTGTAACCTTCTAACTTAAGTCCCTTTAAGTGAAACTCTATTGCTTCGCGCATATTTTGCTCCAACTCTTCACGAGTTTCACCAGTGGAGACACACCCAGGTAAATCGGGTGAATATGCTGAATAACCAGTTGTTGTTTCCTCAATAATAATTAGATACCGCATTACTTTAAACCTACCTGCTTTAAAATACTATCTAATGTTCCTGGTGCAAGATCGTCGCTCAGCTTTCCTGGAACGGTGACTAAGCCAGATTTTGTAGGGTGTTTGTATTGACGATGGCTACCTCTAGTTCGAGCTAAATACCAACCATTTTCCCCGAGAAGTCTAATTACTTCTCTAACTTCCATTCACTAAGCATAGAAATGGATATGAGAGCGGACAAGAATCTCATATAAATGTTTATCAGACTAGTTTCATCCTACAAGTTGAACCTATCTAAAAAATGCTCTGCTCTCTTACATAAATTTATAACAACAACTGATAAAAATTCACAGACTCCAGGCACTGCAAGTTGAAGCGGAGTATTGTTGTCAATAAGTAACTCTAATTCTGAGAAAATTAAAGTAGCTATTATTAACAAATTTATATATAGCGATTCTCGTTATGATGCGATACATTCGTAGGGGCGCACAGCTGTGCGCCCCTACAGATCTTGTATTTCATCGAATTGAAAAAGGCTATAGCGTAGAGAAACATAACAGTAGAGTACTAAAAATAAACAAAATATTCTATCTAAAAAATAGGATAAATTAAGTTTCAGCAATCGATCGACACTTATCAAAATCAAAAGCAAACGTAATATCTCAGCTCCCAAAGTAAAAATTCTGTCCAACTCAAGAAAAAAATCTAGCCAATTTTCTTCTAGATAATTTTTAAAGGTTTGAATATAGCTATGAAATGGAAATGTTTTTACATTGGCTAATACTGTAGCAAGCGTGCAGCCAGCAAATATCCACTCTGGTATCAAGGGAATTTTCCGAACAGCTTTTATTGTGAATTCCCATGATAAAGAAATAATATTAAACTCATTTTTGACTAAATTAAAGTCTCCCATTACTTTATTCCTCGATCGCTCAAGCCAAAAACATAAATACAATCTTAGATAAAGACCTTCAAGGCAGCATTTTGGATACTACAGAATATAACTAAACATCAAGAATCATTGCAGAAATCAGGCGATCGCTCGCTGCTCTAACACTTCATTGCTTTACTCCGTAAGCAGTTTAGCTGTTTTCCCTCAATTTACAGTCATTCAACGCCCCGTGTTTAGTGCGATCGCAATGTTTGCGACAATCGGAAAAAACAGACGTTAAATTCAACGATTCGCGATTCACACGGGGAGAACTGTAGATATGAAATTGGCTTACTGGATGTATGCTGGTCCGGCACATATAGGAACCTTGCGTGTCGCCAGCTCGTTCAAAAACGTCCACGCAATTATGCACGCGCCTCTAGGCGATGACTACTTCAACGTCATGCGATCGATGTTGGAGCGTGAAAGAAATTTTACCCCAGTTACAGCTAGCATTGTAGACAGACACGTGCTTGCCCGTGGTTCTCAGGAGAAGGTAGTAGATAATATCACCCGTAAAGATGCGGAAGAACACCCAGACCTGATCGTATTAACTCCTACCTGTACCTCCAGCATTTTACAAGAAGACCTACAAAACTTCGTCGAAAGAGCATCACTGGAAGCAAAAGCTGACGTACTACTGGCAGATGTCAACCACTACCGCGTCAACGAACTACAAGCAGCCGATCGCACTTTAGATCAAATTGTCCGCTACTACATCGAGAAAGCACGCAAGAAAGGCGAACTACCTACAGCTAAAACCGAAAAGCCTTCAGTCAATATCATCGGTGTGTCTACTCTAGGTTTCCACAACCAACACGACTGCACCGAGTTGAAGCGGTTGATGGCTGACTTGGGAATCGAGGTAAATGCTGTTATTCCCGAAGGTGCTTCCGTCCACGAATTGAAAAACTTACCCCGTGCGTGGTTTAACCTCGTCCCATATCGGGAACTCGGCTTGTTGACAGCAAATTACTTAGAGCAAGAATTTAGCATACCCTATGTCAATATTACTCCGATGGGCGTAGTCGAGACTGCTCGTTGCCTACGTAAAATCCAGCAGGTTATCAATGCTCAAGGTGCTAGTGTTGACTACGAAGAGTATATTAACAACCAAACTCTCTACGTATCTCAAGCTGCTTGGTTCTCCCGTTCGATTGACTGCCAAAACTTGACAGGTAAAAAAGCTGTCGTGTTTGGCGACAATACTCATGCAGCTGCAATAACTAAAATTCTCGCACGGGAAATGGGAATTCACGTTGTTTGGGCTGGAACTTACTGCAAATACGATGCTGACTGGTTCCGCGAACAGGTCAGCGAATATTGCGATGAGGTGATTATTACAGACGATCACGGCGCAATTGGAGACGCGATCGCCCGTGTCGAACCTTCTGCTATATTTGGTACGCAGATGGAACGCCATGTAGGTAAGCGGTTAGATATCCCTTGTGGCGTAATTGCTGCACCAATCCACATTCAAAACTTCCCCATCGGTTACAAGCCTTTTATGGGTTACGAAGGCACGAATCAAATTGCCGATTTGGTGTACAATTCCTTTACTCTGGGCATGGAAGACCACCTGTTAGAAATCTTTGGCGGACACGACACCAAGGAAGTAATCACCAAGGGAATATCCGCCGATACTGACTTGGCTTGGACGAGAGAAGCGCAAGCAGAATTAAATAAAATTCCTGGTTTCGTGCGCGGAAAAGTCAAGCGGAATACAGAAAAATTTGCCCGCGATCGCAATTTTACCGAAATCACTGTAGAAGTGATGTACGCCGCTAAAGAATCTGTGGGTGCGTAAGATTAGTAGGGTGCGTTAATTAATGCACCCTACCAATCGTCCATCATACCCAATAGGATTACAGGCACGGTAAACTGTTGAAACTAGGTCTTTTATGAAGCCTCGCTCAATCTAGGGTGCTATGCCTAATTTCCTATTAGAAGTCGGAACCGAAGAACTCCCCGCCAGTTTTGTCGATAGCGCCATCGCGCAATGGCGATCGCGTATTCCCCAAAGTCTTAGCGATAATAATCTTACGGCAGAAGCAATCGAAGTTTACGGTACTCCCCGCCGCCTCGCCGTACTCATCAAAGGTCTACCATCGCAACAACCAGACCGAGACGAGGAAATTAAAGGACCACCCGCGCAAGCTGCATTTAAAGACGGGAAACCCACCAAAGCCGCTGAAGGCTTTGCCAAAAAGCAAGGGGTAGAATTAAATGCTTTAGAAATTCGTCCTACGGATAAAGGCGAGTTTGTGTTTGTCCGCGTCTCTTATCCAGGTCGTCCTGTCGCAGAAATCTTGTCTCAACTCGTCCCTGAGTGGATTTTCGGCTTAGAAGGGAAGCGGTTTATGCGTTGGGGAGACGGCGATTTAAAGTTTTCCCGTCCGATTGTGTGGTTGGTCGCTTTATTAGATACAGAAGTCTTACCAATTCAAATTGAAAATAGTTCCGAGATCATTAAAAGCGATCGCATTTCGTGGGGACACCGCGTTTTACATCCAGAATCAATATCCATTCCCCAAGCCACTGATTATGTCTCTTGCTTGCGTTCTGCTTTTGTCGATGTTGAGGTCGAACAGCGCAAAGCAAAAATTGAAGCACAAGTCAATGCGATCGCGCAACAATTAAATGGTAGCGTTACAATCTATCCCGAATTATTAGCAGAAGTAACGAATTTAGTCGAATGGTCTACTGCTGTAGTCGGAAAATTCGACTCAGAATTTTTGAACTTACCTCCAGAAGTAATTACTACGGTAATGGTAAGCCATCAACGTTATTTTCCCATATTTCAGGTAGGGGCGCACGACTGTGAGTCCCTACTACCGAATTTTATTACTATTTCTAATGGCGATCCTGCTAAATCAGATATTATTGCCGCAGGTAACGAACGAGTGATTCGCGCTAGGTTAGCTGACGGACAATTTTTCTATAAAACTGACTTGGCAAAACCTTTAGAAAGCTATTTACTGCAACTGGAAAAAGTTACATTTCAAGAAGATTTAGGTTCAGTTGGCGACAAAGTTGGACGCATTATTAGTATCGCGCAGCAAATTAACGAACAGTTGCAAGTAAGCCAACAAGAACGCCACCAAATCGAACGCGCTGCTAGCTTGTGTAAAGCAGATTTAGTCACCCAAATGGTGTTTGAGTTCCCAGAATTGCAAGGCGTAATGGGACAAAAATATGCTATAGAAAGTGGTGAATCGGAAACCGTAGCTACAGCTATCTTTGAACATTATCTACCACGTAATGCAGGCGATCGCCTACCTGAAACTTTAGCAGGTCAAGTTGTCGGTATTGCCGATCGCCTCGATACCATAGTCAGTATTTTCGGCTTAGGAATGCTACCCACAGGTTCCTCCGATCCCTTTGCGCTGCGCCGTGCGGCAAATGCGATCGTTTCCATTACATGGGCGGCTAATTTATCAATTAATCTCTACCAATTATTAGAGCAAACGGCAAGAGATTTTATTAAAACTTATGCCAAAACCAGTATAGAGACGTTAAACGCATCTCTACAGGAGTTTTTCATTCAAAGAATTCGCACGCTATTACAAGAAGAACGAAGTATCGACTACGATTTAGTCAATGCCGTACTGGGAGAAAGCGACGCTGAATACAGATTACGGGCATTACAAGACTTATTAGATGTCCGCGATCGCGCTCTTTTCTTACAATCTATTCGTAATAACGGCACTCTAGATAAAATCTACGAAACCGTCAACCGTTCCACCCGTCTCGCGGCTCAAGGAGATTTAGATTTCACGCAGTTGCAGCCAGAAAACTTAGTCAAGCCAAAACTTTTTCAAAAATCTTCCGAGCAAGCTTTCTACGATGCTTTATTGCAACTCGTTCCCCAAACTCAAGTCGCTAGAGAATCGCGGAACTATCAACAATTAGTAGATGCTTTGATTCAAATTGCTCCTACTGTTAGCAATTTCTTCGATGGAGAACAAAGCGTTTTAGTTATGGATGCCGATCCAGAAATTAGGCGCAATCGCTTGAATCTACTC
>NZ_PYCI01000128.1:0-19080 GCF_003015105.1 Chroococcidiopsis sp. CCALA 051
CGATTTAACTAAATGGAAACATCTTTATGCGATGAAAGATGAGCTTGGTGTCACAATTTCTAATTTGACACATCGCCTACAAGAACTTGGTTTAATTTATATTCCCAAAGATTCCAAGCAAATTTATCTTGGTAAAGCTGGATCGTAATTTATTATTCATTTATTTTTATTAAAAAGCGAACTATTCTTGCTTATACTTAAGTTAAAGAATATGCTAGTTATTTCGTAAATTGCTATTAATATCACGCGACTTGTTTAATCCAAATTGCTAATCCACCACCGCGACCGCGAGCTGCGATATAATCTTCAGTAATTAAGAAAAAGGCAAAAAAGGGTAGTTTAGAAATAGGTTGTTCTTCAAAATTTCCGGCTCTTTTACCACTATTAAACTTGCCCTGATAGACTGTACGATTAAATAAACACAGTTGCATTTGGGTGAAGTCAAAAGCAAGTAAATTTTTCTTACCTAAATACCGCGCTGGACCAGTCAGTTTGAATAGTAACGAACCGAATTGAATTTGATTGCCAATTTCTAGCCGTTCTCTTGAGTGAAAGGAAATCTGTGCTGGCGCAATTTGAGGAATGTAAAAGCCATTTCCTTGAGCCACACCATTTTGTAATTTGGCATTACGTGGTGCTGTGAAGTAAAGTCGCCAATCGCCCAAGAGAGATTCGAGGGGGTATACTAAGCGTTGCTGTTTGGCTGCTCTTTCTGCTTGTAATAGGGCGCTAACAACCACTTTAGCAGTAGGGCGATGGTTGCGAAGCAAACCGCCTTCGGCATCGCGATTTCCCGATCGAGCAGCGATCGCCACTTTTGACAGGATCTCAAGATAATCGGGTACAGTTGTAGAGAGTTCGCCCATCATGTGTTTTAAGCTTAGCTCTATTGGCTTGAAGATTACAATATACAATTTGAAAAATTATATCAATATTTATGAAAAATATTAAATGTAGGCGATCGCAAATGAAGATAAAATTTTGCCAAAAGTCTCAAATATTGAAAACTTGTCTGTTACTGTCATTTCTTGGAATTGCGATCGATATTCCTAATAGCAGAGTATATGCTAATAATAACTTGTCTGGCAATTTAACTGTAGAGATTGATGGTTTTAGAAACCGTGAAGGGCAAGCTTGCGTCAGTCTGTTTGCCAGCAGTCAAGGTTTTCCTAATAATAGAAAAAATGTCGTACAGCGTCAGTGTAATAAGATTACTTCTGCTCCCCTGATAGTCAATTTTAGGAATCTCAAAGCTGGAAATTACGCTGTTGCCATTATTCACGATACTAATGGAGATGGTACGCTCAACCGTAACGATATAGGAATGCCAATTGAGGGATATGGATTTTCGAGAAATCCAGAAATTCGTACAGCCGCACCTAAGTTTAACGATGCAGCTGTTTTAATTGCTGGTCCAAATACAAGCGTGCAGGTTCAGTTGAAGTATTTGGATTGAGTTATGCGATCGCAGCGACTCGTTCCAACAATCCCTGAAACAATTTCAAACCATCCGTTCCGCCTAAAATTGGATCGGAAGCACGTTCGGGATGCGGCATCATACCTAAGACGTTACCCTGACGGTTACAAATTCCCGCAATGTTGTTAACAGAGCCGTTGGGATTGTCGCCGGCATAGCGAAACAGAACTTGATTATTTGCCTCAATTTCCGCTAAAGTCTTTTTATCAGCATAAAATCGCCCTTCTCCGTGCGCGATGGGAATAGTCACAACTTCCCCGACTGAGTAGGCTTGCGTCCAGGGTGAATCGTTACGCTCTACTTTTAATTCCACGCGATCGCAAATGAAATGTAAATCGCGATTTCGGACTAAAGCACCAGGTAACAAACCCGCTTCAGTCAAAATCTGAAATCCATTACAAATTCCCAATACAAATTTACCCTGTTGAGCGTGAGCGATCGCTTGCTGCATGATAGGAGAAAACCTGGCGATCGCACCACAACGCAAATAATCCCCGTAGCTGAAACCTCCAGGCACGACGACAACATCGAGATCCGTTAAATCGGTGTCTTCATGCCAAACCATGCGCGTCGGCTGCTTGAGGATGTCGCGAGTCACGTAGGCAACATCGCGATCGCAATTCGAGCCAGGAAAAACTACAATCCCAAACTTCACATCGATGCTCCCATCTCTACAGCAACTTCTTTCAAATCGAAGCGATAATTTTCAATTGTCGGATTAGCCAGGAGGCGATCGCACATCCGATTCAGCTGTTCTGTGGCTGTTTTTTCATCTACTGCCGTCAGTTGCAACTCGATATACTTGCCAATTCTGACATGTTCCACGTTATCGTAACCCATATGACTCAAACCAGACTGGACGGCTGTTCCTGCTGGGTCGAGGACAGAGGGTCGTAGGGTGACATATATGCGAGCTAAATACTTTCGTAACACTTGACTTGATTCCCAATCCCACAAAGGCTATAATAACTCCTTCTGGAGACAGCTTGACGGAATAAACAGTATTCGCTTTGAGCTAGTTTAGAAAGCAAGAGAAGTGCGATCGCCGCTTCAGTCATCAAACTCAGATACTGTCTATGAAAGCCGAGAAAGCTGAACGTACTCGCAGTCAAGAACGAATCTTGCATTTACTAAAAAACTCCAATAAAGCAATATCTGCCCAAGATATTTACGTAGAACTTCGCAATCGCAATCAAAGCATCGGTCTAGCTACAGTTTACCGTGCCTTAGAAGCATTGAAACTCGAAGGAGTCGTGCAGGTTAGAACGCTAGCTTCTGGCGAATCCCTCTACAGTTGCGTTCAGCAAGATAAACATCACCTAACATGCCTGCAATGTGGTAAATCGATTCCGATTCATCAATGTCCCGTCCACGAGTTAGAAAATCAGCTGAATAAATCGCACAAATTCAAAATTTTCTACCACACCCTAGAGTTTTTCGGCTTGTGCGATCGGTGTCAGGTTAGTTTGTAGAGACGTTACATGTAACGTCTCTACAAAGTTTCACTCCCTACTCCCATCCGAGATCATAGAACGCATACCCTCGATCGTCCCAGGAATGCTACGCGGGTCCATGAACATGACTTTGCTGCTGTCGCTGCTGCCAATTTGCTTGCCCATGTCTAAATAATGTTGGGCAATTAAAAATTGTAAAGCTTCAGCGGCATGAGGTTCTGTTTGCAAAATTTTGGCAATAATTTGCAATGCTTCAGAGGTAGCTTGTGCCTGCAAAATTTGTTGTTGGCGTTCGGCTTGCGCCTGCATGATAATCGTCTTCTGTTGCGCCTCGGCTTGCAGAATTGTGGCTTTTTGTTGAGCTTCAGCTTCGAGTACCTGCGCTTCCGCTTTCCCCTTGGCACTGTTAACTGCCGATTCGCGATCGCCTTCAGAAGTCAAAATTGATGCCCGTTTGCGGCGTTCTGCTGCCATTTGCAGTTCCATCGACTCTTGCACCGCTTTGGAAGGAATGATGTCCCTCAATTCCACCCGCGTTACTTTCACGCCCCAAGGATCGGTAGCAATATCTAAATCCTGGAGCAAAATTTCGTTGATTTGCGTTCGTGCCGTAAAGGTTTGATCCAACTCCAGTTGTCCCATTTCCGCCCGAATTTGCGTCAGTACCAAATTCACCATTGCCGATTGGAGATTTTCTACCTTGTACCAGGCTTTTTCCATATCGACAATCCGCCAGTAAACCACAGCATCGACTTCAATTCCCACGTTGTCACGGGTGATGCATTTTTGCGGTGGAATATCTAAAACTTTTTCCCGAATTGTTTCGCGAAAGACAATGCGATCGAGAACGGGAACGACAATATTTAGCCCTGGCTGCAGTTTTTTATGATAACTACCAAATCTCTCTACCAAAGCTTCATTGCCTTGATTGATGATTTTGACGGAGCTAGCTAGGGTAGAACCACCACCTAGCGCTAGTACTATCAGTAAAAATAATTGTTCCATAGCAGTGAGTAGTGAGTAGTGAGTAGTAGGGGCGCACAGCTGTGCGCCCGTACAAAAATTTAGATAGCGCGTCCGTACAAAAATTCAGATAGCGCGCCCGTACAAAAATTCAGATAGCGCGTCCGTACAAAAATTTAGATAGCGCGCCCGTACAAGCAGTATTAGTCTTAATGATGAATCAGGCTTTCTGGCATCACGATCAACGTAGTTCCCTCTCGACTGACAACATAGACTTTTTGTTGTGGCAGTATGCTGAGCTTTTCGTCAGCACATTTTGCCCGCCAAGAATTCCCTTCATATAACACCCGTCCCTCTTTACCCGCAGTAATTTCGGTTAAAGTCTCCGCTACTGTAGCATCTCGAATTTTTGAATGTCGTTGTGGTGCTGGGATTAAGCGTCGCGACAGAAAGACAAAAGCTGTAGATAAGGCAAGCCATACGACGACTTGCAAGCCTAGATGAGGCAAAATTGGCACTGCTATAGCTACGACAACGGCACTAACTCCCATTGCGAAGCTCACAAAGGCTGTAGGTAGCACGAGTTCGATCGCACAAAGAGCGATACCGATAAGCAACCACAGCCAGACAAGATTGATTGACATTTTTTACATTTTGCGCTGTCTATTTTAATTTTTACTCTTTTTTACCACTGACTGTCACTTAGAAGTCGTAAGTCGTAAGTCAGAATTAACTGGTCACTGGTTACTGGTTACTGGTCACTGCTCCCTACTCCCTGCTCCCTGATAACTGATAACTGAAACTTAGGGGACGAAATTATGCAAAGATAAAAGATTGTGACAAGTAAGCACTGATATAGAGGACGAGCAGTGGTGCAAGTCTGTGGAGAGGAAACACTAGGTTCAAAGGTTATGAAAGTTGGCGATCGCGTTCGTGTTAAAGAATCCGTTATCGTATACCATCACCCAGAACACCGCAACCAACCCTTTGACATTAAAGGTTTGGAAGGAGATGTGCTGGGTATTGTCAATGAGTGGCATGGCAGACCTGTAAGTGCCAACTTACCTGTTTACGTGCAGTTTAGTAAAAAGTTCAAAGCACATTTACGGGAGAATGAAGTCGAACCCATATCGTAGAAAAGCACCAATTTGGTGCTTTTCTACAAATAATGGCTGCGGCGAAACCAACTTCTGAATGTTGAGTTCGCCCTGCATTTGTGGCAGTTCTTGGCAATGTCTCGATATGACAGTGTTTGCGTCTTAAACGCTCGTGACTCCTCAGCTATTACCCATTCCTCTTTCAAAAATCAAAACAGCTATTCTTAAAAGGTTTTGGCTTTCCTGATAAGGCTGAGTTAGCAGCTTGTTCGGCGGCTTTGGCTAAAGCTGCTGCAACTTGTTCGGCGCGGTGACGAGTCAACGACCAAATCAGCGGAGATAGCCAGCCATCTAAAGTAACGGAATAAGAGACGCACGTACCGCAAACGGTAGATTCGACTTTGTAGGTAATATGTTCTTCCACTCCTGGGATAGCAAGCACGCGCACGCGCAATAATTCTCTAGGGCATACGCTTTCAACAAAGATCCGAATTGGGAAGGGTCCCATCCGGGTGACGGCTTCAAAGATTAATCCCGGCTTCGGAACTAAGCCGTAGGGTACGTTAGTTTTGGTCAGTAACGGATGCCATGAAACGTCTGCTAAGTCAACTACCTTTTGCCATAATTCATCTACCGAAGCCGAGCTAATTTGTCTATAAGTACGTACTAAAGAACACTGAACGCGACGACCCTTGCGCTGAATTAATTTTGATATGTAGCGTCGCATTTTCTTCTTCCTCCTTTTGCCTGTTGAGCTTAGCAGGCATTCTGACTTCGGCGGCAACCAAGGCAAGTATTGATGATTATTTTGGGCAAACTTTCTCTAGAATACTCAATTAGAGTTTAGTATTTCACTGAAGATTTTCGCTTCGCTGTATTATGGGGTGTTAATTTGAGGGACAATATGTTCAGTGGTCTATTATCTGTATTGACTCAACGGATAATGTTAAGTCATTTGCAATTGATGCGATCGCAGTTTGAAATATGACTCGATTGTGACTGAGTGATGTAAAGCATTTTTAAGTTTTGCCAGTTAAGTATTGCTTTCGCTGCTTAAAGCTTTCAGACTTACACAAAATTGTAGATGTTCCTTGCCACAAAATAAAAATTTAACAGAATTTTATTGACAACATGACGACTGCTTCTACAGCTCAACCAACTTCCTCCCAACCCCTACCCCCAACTGACGCGAAAGAACGAGTCAGCCAGTGGATGAAACAGATACAAGATAAGATTTGTCAAGCTCTCGAATCAGCTGATGGTGCGGGTAAATTTCAGCAAGACGAGTGGGAACGGGAAGAAGGCGGCGGCGGGCGATCGCGTGTCCTGCGCGAAGGTAATGTATTAGAACAGGGAGGAGTCAATTTCTCCGAGGTTTGGGGTTCCCATTTACCGCCGTCGATTTTAACTCAACGCCCAGAGGCAGCAGGACATAAATTTTACGCCACGGGTACTTCAATGGTGTTACATCCCCGTAACCCTTACATCCCGACAGTTCACCTGAATTACCGCTATTTTGAGGCTGGTCCCGTTTGGTGGTTTGGAGGTGGGATAGATTTAACCCCCTATTATCCATTTGCTGAAGATGCAGCTCATTTCCACAAAACACTGAAGCAGGCTTGCGATAATCATCATCCAGAATACTACCCAGTCTTTAAGCGCTGGTGCGACGAGTATTTCTATTTGAAACACCGTCAAGAGACTCGCGGTGTCGGCGGAATCTTTTTTGACTACCAAGATGGTAGGGAGGGACAGTTATATCGCGGACCCCATTCTGATAGTCCGGCGGCTGTTTATAGCAACCAACTAGGTAATCAACCCCCTCGTAAATGGGAAGAAATCTTTGCTTTCGTGTGCGACTGCGGCGAGGCGTTTTTACCATCCTATTTACCCATTGTCGATCGCCGTAAGAATATAGAATATGGCGATCGCGAACGCAATTTCCAACTCTATCGACGCGGACGTTACGTAGAATTTAACTTAGTCTACGACCGAGGCACGATTTTCGGGTTACAGACCAACGGACGCACGGAATCAATTTTGATGTCTCTCCCTCCCTTGGTACGCTGGGAATACGGTTACACGCCAGAACCCAACACCCCCGAAGCCGAGTTGTACGACACATTCCTCAAACCTCAAGATTGGGCGAATTGGAATCCTTAAGCAAATATGAGTTGTAGAGACATTACATGTAACGTCTCTACAACTCATCAAACATTTAGCAGAAAGCTATGTCTGAATCATTGCAATACATCACGAACCAAGAGGGCGAACAAGTCGGTGTACTTCTAGATATGGAAACTTACCGTAGACTAGTTTCTCTTCCATCTGATGCAGAAATTTTATCAGGATTAAGTCTAGATGAACTACCAGCCTTAGCAGATAGTATGCTAGCTCCTACCGCACAAACTCAACTAAGTGAATTACTGGCTCGAAATGCCGAAAATCAGCTTTGTACTGAGGAAATAGCAGTTCTAGATCGTTTGTTAACGCAGGTTGACCAGCTTAACATTCTCAAAACACGAGCTAGATACACTCTAAATTTACATTCATAGTCAGGACAGAAAACTCTAAAAATTTACTTTTTGCGGAAACGATACGCACCCATAATCGCGCCCCACTTAGCTGAACCTGTATTCATATCTATGCCTTTGTCATAACTTAAAAACTCTTCTGGGGTGGCTTCAAAACCAAGATTGACTTGTTGAGTATTACCTTGATAAGTAAAGCAGCACTTTGCATCTGGCGGGATTACGGCTTTGAAATGGTAGCTATTGGAACCTAGTTGTTGCCAAGTCACAATTAATAAACAACCAGGTAATAACTCAAAATCGTCGGGAGTAAATTGTTGCAATCTCTCAGAATTTGCCCCAGCACCGCGCACGGCAGTAAAGTCTTTAGGTATGTAGTACTGTACTTGAATTTGTCCATCCTCACGCGCCTGCATTCGCATCAATCGCGGACGATAGGGTTTATCTAAATACAAAGCATTGGCTTGTTCGGCAAATAGGGTAATGCTGTCTGCTTGAAATAGGGGGACGGGTTTTTGCCACAGCCTTAAGTGGACGAACCAAGCAGGATCGGCGATCGCCTGGGCTTTATTCTCAAATTCACCTGCCATATAATCGGCGAGGGCAATTAATTCGGTTGGTATCATAAGAAATTCAAAAGTTAAAAGTCAAAAGTTAAAAATTACCAGATTGCTGAAAGTATTCCTGCTCCAAAATCGACATTACCACTTGAGAAGCATACTTATCTTGCTGCTTCACGACTTCTCTTAGCAATCCTTCCTCGCGAAAACCTACCGATTGATATACGTGTCTGGCGCGGTGGTTATCCTCAAACACATCTAACCAGAACCGATGAGCTTTGTATTCCTGAAAAACCCAATCTAAAAGCAAACGTAGTGCCTGCTTACCATAGCCTTGTCCTGGCTTTGCCATAACGATGCGTACCAAGCAAATATTGCCATGAGGTGATGTAAGACCAGATAAAATTGCATACCCGATCGCATCTTCAATTTCATCATTTTGGAAGATGAAATATTGACAATCTTGTGAACTCATGTATTGCTGATGTTGCTCTCGACTAGAGGAAAAAATAAAGTTTTGAAATTCTGCTCTAGCTTCCTGAGCCAGAAAAAAATCAATATCTTCAGAACGTGCAGTTCGCGATCGCATTCAGTTATCAGTTATCAGTTATCAGTTATCAGAAAGAGCAGGAAGAGTGGTGAGTGTTGTTACTTCCGACTCCCGACTCCCAATTCCCGACTCCCAATTTTCATAGTAAATCGTTGAGACCGATCGGCTTTGGCTTGGCAAAAGTCACGTTAAAGCGAGACAATAATCTAATAAGTCTTCCCGCTATGTTTAATTGTGAATAACCTGCGTACTGTCTCCGATACCAAGCGAAATTTCTACAATCAACACACCCGCCCGATTAACACGATCTATCGGCGGGTGGTAGAAGAACTAATGGTAGAAATGCATTTACTCTCAGTCAATGCTGATTTTCGCTATGACCCCATCTACGCTCTAGGTGTCGTTACGGCATTTGAGCGGTTTATGCAGGGCTACCAGCCAGAACGGGATAAAGAACCGATTTTTGAGGCGCTGTGTCAGTCCATCGAAGATAATCCCCAGAGATACCGCCAAGATGCCGATCGCCTGCGTCAACTCCTTCAAAACGTCTCGGCGCAACAACTGTTCGACTGGATCGACGGTAAAGCTTCCCTGCAAGGTGCAGAAGATTTGCAAGCACAAATGCAGGCGATCGCCCAGAACTCCAAGTTCAAATACAGTCGCCTATTTGCGATTGGTGTCTTTACCCTGTTAGAACTAGCAGATGCGGAACTTGTCAAAGATGAGAAGCAGCGAGTGGAAGCGCTCAAGCAAGTCGCAACCGCTTTGCACGTACCGGAAGATAAGCTGAACAAAGATTTAGAGCTATACCGCTCTAACCTCGATAAAATCGAGCAAGCGCTGATTACAATGGCAGATATCCTTTCAGCCGATCGCCGAAAGCGCCAACAACGCCTGCAAGAAAAAGAAGCTGGTGTTGCTACCAGCAACGGTGATAGCGGTTCTGCTTCTGGCTCGTCCCAGGATAAAACTC
This sequence comes from Chroococcidiopsis sp. CCALA 051, assembly GCF_003015105.1. NCBI lineage: Bacteria > Bacillati > Cyanobacteriota > Cyanophyceae > Chroococcidiopsidales > Chroococcidiopsidaceae > Chroococcidiopsis > Chroococcidiopsis sp. CCALA 051. The sequence continues at coordinate 9,606 of NZ_PYCI01000128.1, forward strand.
CGTCTGGTTCCTAGTCATGTAGTACAAACGTCTGTAGGGGCGCACGTCCGTGCGCCCCTACAAATCAAATATGCAAACAAGGTCAATTCTAATAAGCTGGAGCTACAAAGGCATAAATCAGATGGCTGACAACGGAAAGCGCCAGCGCCCCCAGTAGAACGCTCCAAATTCCTGCTCGGAGGCGGAAACCTTGGACTACAGAAGCTGCAATCCCAAGGGCGATCGCCGAAATCGCAAAGGTGACAAATCCCGATAATAAACCGAACGTGAGCAAATTAGGGATAAAAAATAGCGCTCTTAAAATTGGATTAACAACAGCAGCGACTACCCCTAGTACAGCTGCCGAAAGATATGCTTTAGCGGGGCTATCTACTTCCACACCAACTGGAAGTTTGCTGACAATCAAAAGACTAGAAGCACTTACTAACCAAGCAATTAATAAGTCGATTAGCATACCTACAACTCCTTGAGTTTGAGATTGAGAATAACTCGCTTATAGGAGTAGGCTAGCGAATCGAACTACTAGAATTCATCTATAAATTGACAGAAAACAAGCTGTATCCTACTGCTTTTCTATCTCCTTTGCGATCTACCGTTAGGAAATTGTCTTCGTACTACTTGGAGTTCATGGCGATTAGGGTGCGATCGGCGCAGTAGAATTCAAACGGGGGTCGGTGTTAGGATTAATTGGAGCCAAGGGCGTAAGATCTGGCGATGATAGATTAGAACCAGATGGTAAATCGGGGGAGCCAGGAGTCGTGGCTAAAGCAACGCGATCGCCTCCAATTTGCCGCATGACATCTAATAGCTGAATCACATCGTTGTAGCTCGACGACCGCGAAGCATTTAAAATAATTGTCCCGAGGGGATTAGCTTGAGTGTAAGCTTTGAGCGTTTGTGTCAGCTTATCTATTTGTACTGGCTCTTTCTCGACATAAAGCTGTCCGTCTTTGAGAGTTACAATCAACCGCGATTGGAACATTGGCGCTGTACCAGTACTCGCCTTGGGTAACTGAATTTCAATCGCCTGCTGGCGTGTAAATTGCAGTGCTGCCAAGAGAAAAAACGTCAAAATGCAAAAAATGACATCAATTAAAGGAATAATTTGAACTTGAACTTCTTCAATTGGTGAGTGCAGGTTGATTTTCATGAGATTGCTAGCTTTAACAGATGAAAATTACGACACGAATTACTCTTGCTTTTGACTTTTGACTTTTCACTTTTGACTTCCTAGACCTCTGGTGCAGCAGAATCTTCTCGCTGACTGGGAGATTGCGGCGGAACGCCGTAACCAGGATTTATGTTTGTTTGCGGATTTATTGGTGGTTCGGGATTAACAGCCCTTCTATTACCTAAGTCAAAGCTAAAACGCCGATCGGAACCGCGTCCAGGGATAACTTCTGGTGTTGTCATGGCAGAAGCAGGAGGAGCAGTGGGAGAATCTTGCAGGTTAACCCAATACTGACGGTATAGTAATTCTAATTCGCTACCTGCACGGCGAAATACTTTAATTTGGTTTACAGCAAATCCTTGAAACAGGCGATAAAAAACCAAACTGACGATCGCCACAATCAATCCTGTTGCCGTACTGATCAAAGATTCACCAATACCTGTGGTCACGCCAGCAGAAGCAGCCGAACTGATTTGTCCTAACGTAATCGAACCCAACGATTGAATCAGTCCCAGTACTGTTCCCAACAATCCTAGCAGGGGCGAAAGCGCGATCGCTGCTTCTAAAATCTTCTCCCCTTGGCGCATGGAGGCAATTTCATCTTCTGCGGTTGACTCTAGTGCCAGCCGAAATACTTCCGGATCGGGTGTAGACAAACGTAACGGTGCGTATAAGAACCTACCCGCAGGCTGATAGGAAAATTTTCTAGCTAATTCTGTAGCACTTTGCCAATTTTGTTGAGCCGCATCTAGAACGCGCTCGACAATTTCCCGTTCTTGAGAAAAAATCTTAAACCAAAACCCCAGCCGCTCGACGATCACGCTCAAAGCTAAAATAGACAGTGCTAGAAGGGGCCACATGGCGGGTCCGCCTTTGCGGAAAATATCTATAACATCCACTGTTGTTCCATTCCTCCTTTGATTCTTTCGGCACAGCATACCACTGGATCGGATTGCTGCCCACTGATAAGCAATTTAATTTTAAGCGTCTTAACTGTTAATCTCGTGTTTTGTCACCCATCGCGAGAGCGAAAAGATCGCGATCGCTTTATCGTATCTTCCCAACTTTTGAGCGACGGTTTTTCCCACCTCTATAAGCTAAGTTATTTGTCAAGATAAAAGAGAGCTGGAGGTACATAAATGAACTTTTCAATCCAATCTGTTTACGGCTGGTATCGTAACACTCTCCGCAATCCTAAATACCGTTGGTGGATAATTCTCGGTACGGCATTGTATTTCCTGATGCCATTTGATATTGCTCCCGACTTCTTGCCGATTGTTGGACAATTGGATGATGTCTTTTTATTGACGCTATTGGTATCAGAAGTTTCCCAAATGGCGATCGAAGGCTACAAAACCCGTAAAGGTAAAAGCACGGCTAACGCCACCGATACCACTGGTAGTACAGTCGATGTAGATGCAGTATCTGTAAAGTAACAGTAACAAAAATTTAATATAATCTAACCAATTGTCCTTCCTCTGTCGTACCTGACGGCTCTTTGGGGAAGGATATATTTTTGCTTGTTTAAAAAAGAAATATGCGATCGCCAAAGCCGAACATTAGCTTGATACCATAAAAAGAAAAACTTTCTATAAAGCTTTCTATGCAGGCGTTTTGGCACAATTTTTTTGGTTCGAGTTCATTTATCCCCCACGGACATTGTTATCTTTGGCAACCAGGGTTAGTTTGGCTGCACATCTTATCTGATGCGTGTATCGCATTTGCCTATTATTCAATTCCATTTACATTAGTTTATTTCGTCCAAAAGCGAAAAGACTTGCCATTTAACTGGATTTTTTGGCTATTTGGGGCTTTTATTATCGCTTGCGGCACGACTCACCTAATGGAGATATGGACTTTATGGCATCCTACCTATTGGCTCTCAGGCACGCTTAAAGCGATCGCAGCATTAATTTCTCTCTATACTGCTCTAGAGCTAATGCCATTAGTGCCGCAGCTACTGGCTCTACCCAGCCCCGCACAGCTAGAAGTAGCAAACCAAGAATTACGCAGTCAAATTATCGAACGAGAACGCGCAGAATCGCAAATTCGGGTTTTAAACGCCCAACTCGAACAACGAGTCACAGAGCGGACGGCAGAACTAGAAATAGCAAATAAATTAAAAGATGAATTGCTCGTCCGCGCTCAAACAGCACGGGCTGAGGCTGAGACAGCAAACCGGATGAAGGACAATTTTCTTGCTATCATTTCTCACGAGTTACGCACGCCACTCAATCCGATTCTCGGTTGGTGCAACTTGCTGATGAGCCGCAAATTCGATCGAAGTCGCATTGATAGCGCGATCGCCACGATCGATCGCAACGCTAGGCTCCAGGTACAACTCATTGACGATTTGCTAGATGTCTCCTCGATTCTGCAAGGGAAATTAAGCTTGAATGTCTCTCCAGTCAATTTAGCTTCCGTTATTACAGCAGCATTAGAAACTGTCCGCCTAGCAGCTGAAGCAAAATCAATTCAGGTGGTAACTCGGCTTGATGCGAATGTAGGAGAAATCGAAGGCGATCCGACGCGCTTGCAGCAAGTGATGTGGAATTTACTGTCTAACGCCATTAAGTTCACTCCTCAGGGAGGACGGGTAGAAATTTCGCTGCAACGAGTGGAAGAGGAAGCAACTACCAATTCAAAATTCAAAATTCAAAATTCAAAATTAGATCGCGCACCACGCACTAACTATGCCCAAATTCAGCTCGCTGACACGGGAAAAGGTATTAGTGCCGATTTTATTCCTTACATATTCGATTACTTTCGACAGGAAAGCAGTGCCACAACCAGAAAGTTCGGTGGGTTGGGATTGGGATTGGCGATCGTGCGTAATATTGTCGAAATGCATGGTGGTAACGTCGCGGTAGCTAGTCTTGGTGAAGGACGGGGTTCTACATTTACTGTCAAGATTCCACTGCTAGGAAAAACTGAGGAAACTGCCACGCCTGTAGCAGCTACAAGAGAATTTCCGGTTCTCGACTCCGGTGTAACGGCGTACTGCCGATCGCCCCTACCGGCTCCCCTCGCTGGCGTACAGGTTTTAGTCGTTGACGACGATGCTGATTCGCGAGATTTTGTGACTTTCTTGTTGGCAGAGGCAGGAGCTACTGTTACCGCAGTTAGCTCAGCTGTTGCTGCTTTAGAAGTGTTTACATCGCAGATAGATATCTTAATCAGCGATATTGGAATGCCTGGTATGGATGGTTACATGCTGATGCAGCAAATTAGAGCTTTGTCACTAGGGCAAGGAGGCAAGATTCCAGCAATCGCGCTAACTGCCTACGCGGGAGAATGCGATCGGCAAAAAGCGTTATCAGCAGGCTTTCAAAAGCATATTGCTAAGCCCATCGAACCAGAGCAATTAATCGAAGCGGTTACCCTTGCACTCCAGGGAGTAAATTCTATGAATAGAGTATAGTTATGCGCGATCGCGATCGATGCTTTCAATCAAAATTTACCATCAGGGCAAAATTTGTCATCAGGGCGAACGATGGGACTCGAACCCACGAGTGGAGGAACCACAATCCTCTGCCTTAACCACTTGGCTACGCTCGCCATTGTATATACCAGTATACTATCTTATCAGCTATTTCTCAATATCGATCGGCACTGGAACCGAGCTAACCTACATTTAGTCCAGCAACAGAGTCAGAAGTAACATAAGATATGCAGCATGAAGCGATCGACAAGTATTAGTTATATAGGATTAGCAGTTCTTGGCGGGCTGGGAGTGGTAATGGCATTGACTAATCCCGATCGCTCTGCCTACGAGATTTATGCTGGCGAACGGTTAGGAACTTACATCAAGGATGAAGTTTGCCCGCAAGCGCCGAACATCTTCGGTCTGGCTTTGCAGCAAAATTGTAGTGACTTAGTTGATTCTAGTTCTCCTGTTATCCAACGTATTGTAGCTAATAACACCAAGCGACAAAACTTTCTTTTATTCAGCATCTATACTACCGATCTTGCCGTTGGTGGCGTAATTCCGTCATATCGGTTTCAAACGGTCGGTGCAATGCAAAACTTTTTTACCTACTCTGCCCAGAAGCAGTAGTTAATCAAAAGTCAAAAGTCGTAGGGGCGAGTTTTGACCGAAAAATTACGGATTTTGGCTGTCAGTTTATTGGCTAACCTCGCCCGTACAAAAGCCACATTAGTAGGGTGGGCATCGCCCACATGACTATCAAAATGAAATTCTAACTAGTCATGCGTGACTTTATTAATCATGGGGTACGACTTACGACTTACGACTTATAAAAACTCTTTCCTCAGACGCACTCGCCACTGTGGTTGCTGGGTTTAGACTGGTCTTGGTGGATGTAACACCAGTAATTTTAGCCTGTAGTCATGGCGATCGCAGATTTTACAAAAAACTAAATCAAATCTCAGTTGTTATGAATTTTTTGTGACAAGGAGATTTCGTCACCGAGAGAGCCAAGTTTTTTCAGGAAGAGCGATCGCTAATTGTGAAAATCTGAGAGAGGAGAATTTGCATGTTTTTTCATAAAAAAGAACCAATTCACGTTGTAAACATTAAAGAACCAAATCCTCGCTTTGCTCAACTTTTGCTAGAACAATTTGGTGGTGCAACAGGCGAACTTTCTGCGGCTCTACAATACTGGGTACAGTCTTTTCATGTAGAAAACGCCGGGATTCGCGATATGCTGCAAGATATCGCGATCGAGGAATTCGGTCACTTAGAAATGGTGGGCAAAATGATTGAAGCTCACACTAAAAATGTAGACCAAACCGATGCATATAAAAGTACTTTGTTTGCCGTGCGTGGGATGGGTCCTCACTTTTTAGACAGCCAGGGGAATGCTTGGACGGCTAGTTATCTCAATGAAGGTGGCGATGTCGTGCGGGACTTGCGGGCTAATATTGCTGCGGAAGCTGGAGCAAGACAAACTTACGAAGAATTAATTAAGCTGTCAACTGATGAGGGTACAAAGAATGCTTTAGTGCATTTGCTAACACGGGAAATTTCCCATACGCAGATGTTTATGAAAGCTCTAGATTCTATGGGCAAGCTGACCGAACCTTTCTTTGGTAATATTCAGCCTGACGAAACAGTTGATATTTACTACAATCTGTCTACCAACGGTACGCAGGACGAACGCGGTCCTTGGAACTCAGAACCATCATTCCGCTATATTGCCGACCCAGTGAATGAAGTGACTAAAGGCTAGGAATTCAGGTTAGAGACAACGTAGGTTCGTAACTCTAGTTTGATAATACAATCAATGCAATATAAGTTAGTGGATGTTAAATCTACTAACTTATTTTTATCGCAAGACTTCACGAGCGATCGAACTTTTCGTTATAACTGCCATTAGTCATTGGTCATCGCTCGTTTGTTCCACGACAAGCAGGCTAGAAATGTTTTCTGATTATAAATCTTAAGACTCAAGCAGAAATGCTATATTTGTAGAATTGTAAAGACGCAAAAAGTAGGTAGGGTTCGTTAGAAGGCGATCGCGGCGAAAATCAAAAAACGTCTTGCGATCTGTTCGTAACCAAAATAATAGCAGCAATTGATACAGAAAATCTTATCTTAAAGCCATTTGCTAGATAAATCACACAATCGAGTCACGCTCAAATTCTCAAATTGTCAAACTCCTAATCTATCGATGCGCTCCGCCTATCTACTGGTATCTCACGGCAGTCGAGATCCGCGCCCACAAGTGGCGCTGGAACGCTTGGCATGGCTTTTGCAAGGGAGCAGGGAGCAATTACCAAGTCACAAGTCACAAGTCACAAGTCGTAAGCCGCAATTAATTCCGAATTCCGAATTCCGAATTCCGAATTCTTCCCCAGCCCCTCTAATAGGTACTGCTTGTTTAGAGCTAAGCCAGAAGCCACTGCACCAGCAAATTGCAGAGTTTAGCGATCGCGCCTTGTCTTGCGGATATCAGCAAGTGCAGATCGTGCCTTTGTTTCTCTTGCCGGGAGTCCATGTTATGGAAGATATTCCAGCAGAAGTGGAGCAGGCGCGACAAGCCTTGAAAGTTAAGGTAAAGCTGGAATTACGCCCTCATTTAGGTTCCCATACTGGCTTAGCAAGGCTGTTGCAACAGCAGCTAGACCGGACGCAGGCAGAGCAAACAATCTTGCTCGCACATGGAAGTCGGCGTAAGGGTTCTGAGCATCATGTAGAAGCGATCGCCCAACAAATAAGTGCTGTAACGGCATATTGGTCGGTTGCTCCCAGTTTAGACGCACGAGTGCAAGAGTTGGTACTCGCAGGATGGCGACGAATTGCGATCCTCCCGTATTTCTTGTTTGCCGGAGGGATTACCGATGCGATCGCGGAAGTTGTAGGACAATTACAACAACAGTTTCCCGCGATCGAATTTTGTCTGATGCAGCCACTAGGGGCAACTCAGGAATTAGCAGATCTAATTTGGGATGCGATCGAGACGTAGATTTATTGACATATCAACTGCCAAAACGCCAAGGAAGAGAATGAACGAGTTCGTGGGTAAAGTCTACTTAGTGGGTGCGGGTCCAGGTGACCCTGGTTTATTTACACTCAAAGGTAAGGCATTGTTGGAATGTGCCGATGTTGTGGTTTACGATGCCCTCGTAAGTCCGGCAATTCTAGGCATGATTAACCCCTTGGCAGAAAAAATCAATGCAGGAAAGCGGCGGGGAAAGCATTCGTTGGTGCAGGAAGATACGACCCAGTTATTGATCGAAAAGGCACGAGATCATGCAGTGGTGGTGCGATTAAAAGGGGGCGATCCATTTATCTTCGGGCGTGGCGGCGAAGAGATGGAAGATTTGGTAGCAGCTGGGGTGTCAGTGGAAGTCGTGCCTGGTATTACTTCCGGTATTGCAGCTCCAGCGTATGCAGGTATCCCATTAACCCATAGAGATTATAGTTCTTCAGTCACGTTTGTTACGGGTCACGAAGCAGCAGGCAAGTATCGCCCCAAAGTCAATTGGGCAGCTGTAGCCCAAGGTTCGGAGACGATCGCAATTTATATGGGAGTCCACAATTTACCTTATATTATCGAGCAGCTATGCGAGGCAGGGTTAAGTGCAGATACACCAGTAGCTCTAGTACGTTGGGGAACTCGACCGGAACAAGAAGAATTGATCGGTACTTTAGCAACAATTGTGGCGCAAGTAGAAACTACCTGTTTTAGCGCCCCTGCGATCGCCGTTATCGGTAAAGTAGTAAACCTGCACGGTGTATTGGCAGGCTGTCGCCCTGCTTTAGTATCAAGCTAGACATGCCCCGCGATAGAAAGACAAGGGAGACAAGGGAGACAAGGAGGACAAGGGAGAAATTACCACGCGCTCCTCTGTTTGCCAATGTACGACTTATGACTTACGACTACTCTATAGTCTTGCCAAGCTTGGACGAGATTGCCTTGCATCAGAGCAGCAATTCCATGTAGGGCATGTAATTCTGGAATGTTGGAGTTGAGTGCTAAAGCAGGTTTGAGGGCAGTTTGGGCGGCGGCTCCATTCCAGTTATATAAATGGACAAAGGCAAGGTAGGCATAGGCATAGGGATTTTGCGCATCTAGCTGCGTCACTCGTTCCAAAGCCGCGATCGCACCTTGTACTTTTTGCTGTAATATTTGAGCTAACGTCAGAGCGTAAGCCCAGTCGAGATTTTGTGGCTCCTGTTTCAGCCTGTACTCCATTGCCAATTGTACCTGTACTAAATAGTCTTGGATCGGGTCGTATTGATTAATCCGCCCCACTTCCGCAAAGACACGATCTAATGCCTTAATTCCTTGAGGTAAGGTTGCTGCTAAAAGTCGTTCTTGCGTAACTAAATCTAATTCCGGTGCAGGTGTGGCTGTAGCCCCAGGGTCAATTTGTAAAGCTACTGGTGGTACGGTGATGGGATAAGTTTCACCTGTATTGCGGTTGAGATATGTCGCCTCCAAAGTGTAAATTCCCGCAGATAGATCGGATGGAGGCATCATTGCTGAATGTTCTGTTACAAAATTGGTAATTGGTAATTGGTAATTGGTAATTGGTAATTGGTAGTTGGTAGTTGGTAGTTGCTCTGTTGCTACTAAAAGACCAAGACCAAGACCGCGATCGTGGATCCAGCGATCGCTTTGTTTGTCACTATCCTGATTTTTCCATGTGAGTAACACAATACCAGGTTGCAACTGCTCCCACGTCCCAGACCACTCATAAGTCACCGGAATCGGCTTTCCGGGCGGTGCTACTGACGGTACTGTAACTCTTGATAGTGTTATGTGAGTGGTTAGTTGTTGGTTGTTGGTTGTTGGTGACAGAGTGGTGTGTGGTGTGTGGTGCGTGGTGCGTGTT